>JAYRPK010000254.1:0-8172 GCA_041911195.1 Novosphingobium sp.
AAGGCGATCAGTCCGACGTCCTGATCCAGACGCCCTTGGTCTGTAGGTAACTTTCGATGTGCTCGGTGCCGCCTTCGCGGCCGTAACCGCTCATCTTGTAGCCGCCGAAGGGCACCGCCGGGTCCATTGCGCCATAGTGGTTGACCCAGACCGTGCCGGCCTTGATCCGCTTCACCGCCTGGTGGGCGCGGGTGATGTCGCGGGTCCAGACCGCGGCGGCGAGACCGAACACGGTGTCGTTGGCGCGGGCGATCACTTCGTCCAGCGTGTCGAAGGGCAGGACGCAGGCGACGGGGCCGAAGATTTCCTCGCGTACTACCCGCATATGGTCGCGCGCCTGGCCAAAGACAGTGGGGGGCACGAAGAAGCCTTTGTCGAAGCCGGGATCGCGCAAGGGGGCGCCGCCCAGCGCTACCTCCACGCCTTCGTGCGGACCGATGTCGAGGAAGCTGCAGACCCTGTCGAATTGGCCTTGCGAGACGATCGGGCCGATCTGCGTCGATGGATCGAGCGTGTGGCCGATCTTCAGCGTCTGGGCGAATTCCACCAGCCGGGCGACGAACTGGTCATGGATCGCGCGCTCGACATAGATGCGCGAACCGGCGCTGCAGACCTGGCCGCTGTTGTTGAAGATGGCCATGGCGGCCGCGGGCACGGCAAGATCGAGATTGGCGTCGGCGAAAACGATGTTGGGCGACTTGCCGCCCAGTTCCATGGTCACGCGCTTGACCGTGCCGGCGGAGGCCTCGATGATCTTCTGCCCGGTGCCGCAGGAACCTGTGAAAGTCAGCTTGTCGACGTCAGGATGGTGCGACAGCGCGGCGCCGACCGGCCCATGGCCGGTGACGACATTGACCACGCCCGGCGGGATGCCGGCCTCAAGGCACAGCTCGCCGAAGCGTAGCGGGGTGAGCGAGCCTTTTTCCGAGGGCTTCATCACCACTGTGCAGCCTGCCGCCAGCGCCGGCGCGCATTTCCAGGCGGCGCAGAACACCGGCCCGTTCCACGGAATGATCGCGCCGACCACGCCGACGGGCTCGCGCAGGGTGTAGGAGAGGAGCTCGACCGGGGACGAATTGCCCATGGTCTCGCCGTGGATCGTCGTCGCCAGCCCCGCATAGTGCCGCAGGGCCCGGGTGACCATCGAGACGAAATTGCCCGAGGGCGTGATCGGACGGCCCATTTCCAGGGTATCGACCAAGGCGATATCGTCGAACTCGGCTTCGACCAGGTCGGCCAGCTTGAGCAGGCAGGCCTGCCGCTCGGAGGGCTTGAAGCGGCTCCATGGACCTTCGAAGGCGGCCCGGGCGGAGCGGACGGCGCGGTCTATGTCCTCGGCATTGCCTTCGGCGATCTGCGCGATCACCGCGCCGGTGCAGGGGTCGACGGCGTCGAACCAGTTCCCGCCAGAAGGCTCGACCAGTTGGCCGTCGATCAGATGCAGGCTGCGCGCGCGATAGGCGGCGGGCAGGGCGGGCTGGGCAATTGCCGCAAAGGCGGGGGCATTCACGAGGCGGTCTCCCTTGCGGCGATCAGGGCGCGCATGCCCGATCGGCCTTGTGCGAACAGCATGGCGGCCAGCGCCAGCATCGTCACGATCAGCACGATCAGCGAGGTGCCGATCTTCATCGGATCGTGCAGCACCTTGTCGGTGACTAGACCCACCAGGAAGGTGCCGAGCGCCATGCCGATCAGCCCGGTCACCAGCACGAAGATCGCCGAAATCCTGCCGCGCAAGGCGGGATCAGCAGCCACCTGTGCAGCGGCGGGGCCCATCGACGAACTCGAATGGATGAAGCCGAGATAGAGCGCGAAGAACACCACCGTCAGCCAGGGGCTCGCCGCCATGTAGGCGATCACCGCCAGGGGGCCTGCGATGCACAGGGTGATGAGGCACCACAAGAGGTGCGCGTCCTTGCGGCCCGAGCGGAACAGCCGGTCGACGGCCCAGCCATGCAAGGGCAGGCTGAGAGCGGCGAGCAATTGCGCCACGCCCAGGGTGATGCCGGTCTGCGCCGGTGTCCAGCCGAAGTTGCGGGCAAGGAAAGTCGGGCTCCAGAGCTGAAGCGCGATGGTGACGGTGTAGACCAGGCCGATACCGAAGACGATCCCGGAAAAGCACCGCGCGTGCTGCCGCATGTATGCCAGCGCATCGCCATAGCCGCCGCCTTTGGCAGCTCCGCCCGGTTGCGAATGGCGAGGGGGTTCGGGGAACAGGAAGACGAGCAGGGCAGTGGCAATGCCGGGGATGCCGGTGATGATGAAGGCCTGCTGCCAGGGCTTGAATGCGCCCATCAGCGGCCAGTGGCTGATTGCCCCATCCAGGATGGCGCCCACCATCGGTCCGCCGAGCAGGAAGACGATCCCCGCGCCCATCACACCCCCCATGACGAAGATCGACATGGCCAGCGACACGCGCTCGGGCGCGAAGCTGTCGCCGATGATCGAATAGGCGCCGGTGGTGTAGCCGGCCTCGCCCGCGCCGACGAACGAGCGGCCGAGCGCCAGCAGCGCGAAGGTGCCGGCAAGGCCGCAGGCGGCGGCGCCCGCGCTCCACACCACGATGCAGCCGAATAGCACCCAGCGCCGGCTCGACCGGTCGAGGAGGATGCCCACTGGGATGGCGCAGAGGCAATAGAGTACGGCGAAGGCCGGGCCCTGCAGCAGGCTGATCTGGGTGTCCGACAGCCCGAGGTCGGCCTTGATCGGCTCGACCATCAGCGCCATCAGGTAGCGGTCGGCGAGGCTGCGGATGTAGAGCAGGAACAGCACGGCGACGGTCAGCCAGGCCATTGCCGGGCGGGGATAGCTTCTCTCGGTCATTTTCCTGCTTTCCCTTTGGCGGCCCGTTCGGGATCGAAGCGGGGGCGCTCCAGCGCGAACTGGTCGGTGGTGCGGGCATACCAGCCCGCCCCGTGCGTGCGTCCGATCAGCCCCATGGCGGGCGTGTCGAAATAGAGCTTGTCGGGATTGCTGATGAACCGGTCGGCGATGTGGGCGATCAGGATTTCGCCGATCACCACTGTCTGCAGCTTGCCGATATCCAGCATCTCGACCTTGCGGCATTCGAAACTGACCGGGCTGGTGGCGATGCGCGGCGGTGCGACCACTTCGGACGGGGCCGTGGCAAGCCCGGCATAGTCCACTTCGCTGACATCGCGCGGGGCATCGACGCTCGACAGGTTCATCACCTCGGCATCGGCCTCGCTGACCAGGTTGACGACGAATTCGCCGCTGGCGGCGATGTTGGTGGCGGTGTCCTTGTAGGCGCCGGTCCGCATGTCCTTGAGCAGCCCCAGCATGACCAGCGGCGGCTCAACCCCGCAGGCGTTGAAGAAGCTGTAGGGCGCGGCATTGACCACGCCTTCGGACGAGACCGTGGTGATCCAGGCGATCGGGCGCGGGGTGATCGTGGAATTGACGATCTTGTAGCGCGCGCCAAGATCCAGCTCCCGCATGTCGAGCCGCATGGAGGTCAGCCTTGCTTCTTCGCCGCCGAACGCGCGGCCAATTCCGCTCGCGCCCGGGCCAGTTCCTCGCCGCCCTGGGTGATGTGGCAATAGGCCAGTTCGGCGGCCATGCATTCGGCCATCGAGGCGGTCTCAGCCTGGGCGATCATCCGCTTGGCCAGCTCCAGCGCCTGGCGGTTGCCCTTGCCCATAGAGCGCGCATAGGCGAGCGCCGCCTCCACCGCCGTGCCGTCTGGCACCAGATGGCTGGCGAGTTGGAGGTCGAAGCATTCGCGCGCGCCGAGGGTGCGGCTGGAAAGCAGAATGTCCGAGGCCTTGCGTCTGCCGAGCTGATGCACAAGCTGCCACGCAAGCCCGCCATCGGGCACGATGCCCAGATCGACGAAAGGCGCGCCGAACTTGGCGCCTTCGGCGGCAAACAGCAGGTCGCAGCTCAAGGCCAGACTCCAGGCCGCTCCCCAGGCGCCCCCTTCGACGGCCGCAAGGGTCGGGATCGGCAGCGCCTGCAGCCGCATGAGTACCCGCTGACACAGTTCAAGTCGTTTGCCCAAGCGCAAAGCGCCATCGCCCCGTGCGGGGGGGATCTTGGTGTCGCCGCCGCTGGAAAAGAAGTTACCCGCTCCGCACAGGACGAGCGCTCGTGCCGGTGAACCGTCCTCCAGCTCGGTCAGCATCCGCCCAAAGCCTTCCCACAGGTCGAAAGAAAGCGAATTGCGCGCATGCGGCCGGTTCATCGTCGCAATGACGATGTCGTCTTCGGTGCGCTCGAAGATCAGGTCGGGTTGGGTGCTCATCGTTTCGGCATGGTATCGCGGGCGCGCTGGCGGATGAAGTGGCGCAGGCCTTCCATTTCAGCATCGGTGAGATTTGCGAAGCGGCCCATACCGCGCTGCATCAGCGCGCCTTCGCGCACCACCGAATTGAATGCCTCGGCATCGAGCGGGATCGCCGACTTGCGCAGGTCGGGCGCCGCGCCGCCGGCAATCATCCCGGCCCCGTGGCAGATGAAGCACGACGAATTGTAGGTCGCACTGCCCAATGCCGACTTCGCCGGATCGATGGTGAAGCCCGGATCGTCGAGCACCGGTTCAGGCACGCGCTGGAAGGCAGGCAGCCGCCCTCTGCCGCCCAGCGCGAAGGTCAGCACCCGGCGCTTTTGCTGGCGGTAGTCCCAGTTGGGCGAATTGGCGACGCTGGAGCGGAAGCTGGCGATTACCGTGACGTATTGCCGTCCGGCCACGGAGTAGCTGATCGGGGCCGAGAGGATGCCGTTTTGCGCATCGAAGCTCCACAGCTTTTCGCCGCTCTCGGCATTGTATGCGGCGAAATCGCCGGTGTTGAGGCCCTGGAAGATCAGCCTGCCGCCCGTCGCCAGCACGCCGCCGTTGAAGGTGTTGGGCTGGGGGATTTCCCAGACCTTGCGCTGCTTTGCCGGGTCCCAGGCGATCAGCATGCTCTTGACCGGGGGCGTGACGATGCCCGGGGGCACGACGCCCAGCCCGGTGTTGACCCACATGCCGTCGCGCGGCTGCCAGGTCGCGACATTGGGCGGATCGATATGGACGCGCCCGGCTTCCATCACCGGAATGTAGGTGAGGCCGGTCTGCGGGCTGTGTGCCATGGCCTGCACCCCGTGCGCCCCGTTGGGGAAGGGGTAGAGGATGAACGGCTTGCCATCGGGATAGAGCGCTTCGGGATTGATCACCGGCCGGCCGGTATCCTTGTCGATCCGGTCGGCCCAGTTCACCGGCCCGAACTTCTCGGCCGAGATCAGTTTCCCGGTCTCGCGATCGATCACATAATAGAAGCCGTTCTTGGGCGCATGCAGCAGCACCGGACGCCTGCGGCCATCGATGACCATGTCGGTCAGCTCGATGTCCATGGCGTTGTTGAAGTCCCAGGTCAGGCCCGGGTTGGTCTGGTAGTGCCAGACGTATTTGCCGGTCTTCATGTCGAGCGCGACGACCGAGGCGAGATAGAGGTTGTCGCCGCCGCCGGGCGAACGGATCTTGGCGTTCCAGGGAAAGCCGTTGCCGGTGCCCAGGTAGATGCGGTCATACTGCGCGTCATAGGTCATCGCATGATAGACCGCCCCGCCGCCGCCGAACTTCCACCACTCGCCGGTCCAGGTGCTGGCAGCCGCCTTGGTGGTCTCGTCGGTATCGACCGCGGGATTGCCCGGCACCACATACCAGCGCCAGGCGCGCTTGCCGGTCTTGAGGTCATAGGCGGAAACATAGCCGCGAACCCGCGAATAGTCCGCCCCGCCGAAGCCGATCACCACCTTGTCGCCGGCGACGAAGGGCGGGCCGGTGATATAGGCGCCGTGCGAGCCTTCCTCGTCCAGCGTCTGCACGCTCCATAGCAGCTTGCCGTTGCGCGCATCGACCGCCAGCAGCCGGCCGTCGCGGGTGGCGGTGATCACCTTGCCGTCGCGAAAGGCGATGCCGCGCACGCCCCAGCCGGCGCGCATGCGCCACTGTGCCTCGGGCGCTTCGGCCACCTTGGGGTCGTATTGCCACAATAGCCGTCCGGTGCGCGCGTCGAGAGCGTGGATCACCGAATGACCGGCGGCGAAATAGACCACGCCGTTCACCTCGAGCGGCTGGGTATAGGCATCGAAGGTGTCGATGTCGTAGGACCAGGCCAGGCCCAGCCCCTTGACGTTCTGCTGGTTGATCTGCGCTAGCGGGCTGTAATGCTGGCCATCGTCGTCGCCGCCGAAGCTGTACCAGTCGCGGCCCTGCACAACGCCGCCGGAAGGCGCCGCTCCGGGGCCCGCATGGGCCGAAACCGCCAGTGCCGCCGCGCCCAGCGCCAGGGTGGCGCGTGCCAGTAGATTGTTCATAGCGCTCTTTCCCGAAACTTCCAGATTGGCGCACCGCTTCGCAGTGCATAAATGCACGATGGTGCAATTTTCAGGTGGTGTCAACCGGGCCGCTTGCTATAGAAGGCCCGGTATTGAACGCTATGCGCAAACGATGAAGAGGAGACGGATCGATGGGTGAAGTGGATCGCAGGACGGCGCTGGCATCGGCCGCGCTGGCGGCGGGTTTGACGGCGGCGGCGGGCACCGCAGGGGCGGCGATAAGGCCCCGCGCGCTGAGCCTTGCCGAGCAGGTGGACGTGCTCGCATCGCGCGCGGCGATCGAGGAAGTGGTGCTCGACTATGCCCGCGGCAACGATCATGCCGACGAAGCCATGATCCGCGCCTGCTTCTGGCCGGAATCGACCACCAAGCACGGCGGCTTCGACGGCACTTCGGCCGGCTTCGCCGATTTCGCCATGCGCATCCTGCCCAAGCTCAAGTATTCCAAGCACCACATCACCAACGTGTCCATCCGTGTGAAGGGCAACCGGGCGTTATGCGAGAGCTACTACTACGCCCATCATGTCCGTGACCGGAAGGACGGCGGCGAAGAGGATGCCTTCTTCGAGGGCCGCTATATCGACCTGTTCGAGCGGCGCGCGGGCGTCTGGAAGATCATTCGTCGCCGCGGCATGACCGACTGGAACTCGGCGGCCACGCCGGCGGCCGCGCTCTATTCGGCCATGCTCGAGGGCAGCCACGCGCTGCGCAGCAAGGACGACGAATACTACAAGATGCTGGCGATTTTCGAAGCGGGTTGAGGCCCTGTTTCGAGGAAGCCGATCATACCCGATCCGTTCGTCCCTTGACTTCGCTCGGGACGAACGGGTTAGGTTTGGTTCAATCCTACCCTGGCACTTCGCCTACTGCCCCTTGTCGTCCACCGGCGGCGGGGGCTTTTGCGTGGCGGCGACTTCGCGGGCGCGTTGGCGCAGGTAGTGGGTAATTGCTGCCACGGTGCTGTCAGGCAATTCCTCGAACTTCGGCATGCCGCGCGACACCAGCGGGCCCTGCTTCACCATCGCGGTAAATCCCGCCAGGTCCAGAGGCACGGGCGAGCGCAGCAGATCGGGCGCAGTGCCACCCGATAGCGCATTGGCGCCGTGGCAGGGCGCGCAATAGTCGGCATAGGCGGCGGCTCCCGGCTTCACTTGCGCGGGATTGAGGCGGAACGCCTTGTCGTCCGGGAAGGTCAGGTCCGGCGCAGGCGCGCGGGGGATGCTGTCCTTGCCGTCGATCGCGAAGGACAGCACCCGCCATTGCTGGGTGCGGTAGTTCCATTCGCGCGGGAAGCCCTGCGCCGTGGCGAACCGCGATCCGGCGACGACCGCGACATACTGCCTGCCCTTGGCCCGGTAGGTGATCGGCTGGGCCATCACCGAAGTCTGAGCGTCGAACGACCACAGCAGCTTGCCGCTGTCCGCCGCCAGCGCGGTGAACTGGCCTGCCCCGCGTCCCTGGAAGACGAGGCCGCCCGCCGTCGCCATGGTGCCGCCGCCGCCGCGCGGTCCGATCATCGGAATGCGCCAGGCTTCCTTTTGCATGACCGGATTCCAGGCCAGCAGGAACGAGCTTGGCGGGCGCGGCTTCAAGTCGGCAGGCGGTGTGCCGATGCCGTTGGAAATGCGCTGGCCATCCTTGAAGCGCCAATTCGCCAAGCCTTCGTCGGGATCGACGTAGACCCGGCCCTGATCCATCGCCGGCACATAGACGAGCCCAGTCCGCGGACTGTGCGACATGGCCTCGATATTGTGCGCGCCGAAGGGCGAGGGGTAGACGACCTGCGCCTGTCCGCCGGGGAAGCGCGCCAGCGGGTTCTCGATCGGACGGCCA
>JAYRPK010000255.1:0-10642 GCA_041911195.1 Novosphingobium sp.
CCGCCAGCCGCGTCACCGGCTCCAGCATCGGCAACTTGCGCGGGGCAATGCCCTGCACAGCCTTGGCCATCGCCCGGATGTGCGCCGGGGTGGAGCCGCAGCAGCCGCCAAGAATGTTGACCTGCCCCGCCTCGGCCCACTCCTTCACCAGCCCCGCCGTGGTCTCCGGCAGCTCGTCGTAGGCGCCGAGTTCGTTGGGCAGGCCGGCGTTGGGATAGACCATGATCAGCGTGTCCGCGATCTCGCTCAGCGACTTCACATGCGGCCGAAGCTGCGTCGCGCCGAAGGAGCAGTTGAGCCCGATGGTCAGCGGCTTCGCGTGCCGCACCGCGTGCCAGAAAGCCTCGACCGTGTGCCCGGAGAGATTGCGCCCGGACAAGTCGGTCAGCGTCATGGACAGCATGATCGGCACCTCGCGGCCCAGCTCGCGCTCCAGTTGCTTGCAGGCCATGATCCCGGCCTTGGCGTTGAGCGTGTCGAACACCGTCTCGATCAGGATGAAGTCCGCGCCGCCTTCCATCAGGGCCGCGGCCTGTTCGTGGTAGACGTCAACCAGCGTGTCCCAGTCGATCTCGCGAAAGCCCGGATCGTTGACGTCGGGCGAGAGGGACAGGGTCTTGTTGGTCGGCCCGATGCCGCCAGCGACGAAGCGGGGCCTGCCATCCTTCGCCGCATATTCATCGGCGATGCGGCGGGCGAGCTGCGCGGCAGCCACGTTGAGCTCGCGCACCAGATGCTCGGCGCCATAGTCGGCCTGGCTGATGCGGTTGGAGGAGAAGGTGTTGGTCTCGGCGATGTCCGCGCCCGCGTCGAAGTAGTCGCGGTGGACCTTCTCGACGGCCGACGGCTTCGCCAGGTTGAGCATGTCGTTGTTGCCCTTCTGCTCATGCGAAAGGCCGAGATTGCCGGCGTAGTCCGCCTCCGTCAGTCCCATCTTCTGGAATTCGGTCCCCTGGGCGCCGTCGGTGATGAGGATGCGCTTGGCCGCTTCGGCCAGCAGCGCTTCGCGTGCAGTCATGGTCAGGACTCCTTGGGCCGCAGGCCGAGCAGGTGGCACACCGCATAGGCCTGGTCCGCCCGGTTGAGCGTATAGAAATGAAAGTGCCGCACCCCGCCCTCATGGAGCTGGCGGCACAGGTCGGCGGCGGCGACGGCAGCGACCAGCGCGCGCGGGCCCGGCCGCTCGTCGAGGCCTTCGAACAAGGCTTCCATGGCCGGCGGAATCTCGGTGTTGGCCGACATCCGGCGGATCGCGGCGAAATTGGTGACGGGCATGATGCCGGGCACGATCGGCGCGGTGATGCCGGCGGCGAGCACCTTGTCGAGGAAGCGGAAGTAGGCTTGCGGCGAGAAGAAGAACTGGGTGATCGCGCGGCTGGCCCCGGCGTCGAGCTTGCGCTTGAGGTTGTCGAGATCGGCCTCGGCGCTGACCGCGTCGGGATGGACTTCGGGATAGGCGGCGACCGAGATCTCGAAATCGTGCTGTGCTTTGAGCCCCGCGACCAGTTCCGCCGCATTGGCGTAGCCTTGCGGGTGCGGGACGAAGCGGCCGCCGTCCGACGGCGGCGGATCGCCGCGCAGGGCGACGATGTGGCGCACGCCCGCCTGCCAGTACTGGTCGGCGATCTGGGCCAGTTCGTCCTTGCTGGCGGCGACGCAAGTGAGGTGCGCGGCTGGGGCCAGCTTTGTTTCCTGCACGATCCGGGCGACTGTCGCATGGGTGCGCTCGCGGGTGGAGCCGCCCGCGCCATAGGTCACCGAGACGAATTCGGGCGCCAGCGGGGCCAGTTCGGTGATCGCACCCCACAGCTGCTGCTCCATCGCCTCGGTCTTGGGCGGGAAGAATTCGAACGACACGGCGATATTGCCGGGCAGCGCCGCTGCGCTCTGCGCCAGATGGCTACTCATTTCTGCATTGCTCCAAGCTCGTTCGCGGCAGCGGCCTTGGCCTTCTTGCGCCTCGCCGTCCAGACCTTGACCGTAAGGGGTGTTCCGGGGAGGGCTATCGGGGGATCGGCAACAAAACCCGCATCGCTGAGCAGCGCCAACATTTGCTCGTCGGAAAAGCCCAGGCGGGCGTGGGCGTGGGTGCTGCGCAATTCCTCGCGGTCGTGCGCGGCGAAATCGACAATGGCGATGCACGCGCCGGGGCGGGCCACGCGGGCGGCCTCGGCAAGCACGGCGGCCGGATCCTGCGCATAGTGCAGCACCTGGTGGAACAGCACGGTGTCGAACGCGCCATCGGCAAAGGGCATCGCACCGAAATCGCCCTGGACCAGTTCGTGCCTGTCGGCGGGCAGGCCCTGCAGCCGGGCGCGGGCGATGCGCAGCATTTCCGGGCTCTTGTCATAGCCGGTAACGCGGCTCGCGCGCGGGGCGAACAGTTCGGCCATGCGGCCGGTGCCGGTGCCGACGTCGAGCAATTGTCCGAGATCTTCGCTTCCCAGCGCGCGGTCGAGCGCTGCCTCGACCAGGCCTTCGGGCTGGTGCAGGCCGCGCAGCTGGTCCCATTCCTCCGCGTGCCGCGCGAAGTAGGCCAGTGCCGTGGACTCGCGCGACTGGCGGATGGCGGCGAGGTGGCGGCGGTCCTCGGCGCAGCGGGCGGCGAACTGGGCGTCGTCGCGCTCGGCCACATCGAGCAGGCGCGCGGCGGCGGCGCCCAGCGGCGGCGCGCTATGTTCGGCGACGGCGCTGCGCAGGAAAACCCAGCTTCCTTCCTTGCGCCGTTCGGCCAGGCCTGCTTCACAGAGAATGCGGATGTGGCGCGAGACGCGCGGCTGGCTTTGGCCCAGCACCTGGGCAAGCTCGCCCACCGCCAGCTCCATCGCGCCGAGCAGGCGCATGATGCGTAGCCGCGTCGGGTCGGCAAGCGCGCGCAGGAGGGGATCGATCCGCATGGTCATGGCTTCTGGCGATATCATATAAAGAAATCTTTATATCTTTGCAAACCTGTCGTGACCTGTGGCAATTTTCCGGCTTAGTGTCTGATCCGAAATTTCATTTCGGATCGTTCGGCACCGGCCCGCTCCCCCGCCCGGCCACCCAGCGAAGGTACCCTATGGGTGGCCGGGCGGGGGAGCGGGCCGGTGCCGCCTCGAAATTTGCTCTTTCGCGAATTTCGTATCAGACTCTTAGAGAACCGCCGCAATTGCCTCAGGACATTGCTCGCGCTAGACACCGCGGCGCAGAAATCAGGGGACGACCCGCAAGGGCCACAAGAAGGGAACAGACATGAAGAAAGCCGTCATCGCCACTCTGGCAACCGCCGCCGCTCTTGCCCTTTCCGCCTGCGGAAGCTCGGACAAGGCGAACGAGGAAGCCCAGGCCGAAAACGTCGAAATGCCGGCCGAAGAGGCCATGGGCGATGTCGATGGCTCGGCCGCGCCGGTTGCCGATGCTTCGGCCCAGCCTGGCGCCGATGCCTCGGCCGCAGCCTCCGGTGCGCCCGCCGCAGCCGGTTCGGGTCCGGCCGCAGCCGTCGAAAAGGCAACCGCGGACGCCGAAAAGAAGATGTAGTCAGCTTGGCCGGGGAGGCCGGTATGCGAACATTTCACTTTGCAGCGGCGCTCGCCATGGGCCTTTGCGTCGCCGCCTGCAACGGGCCGAGCAAGAGCGGCGATGCCGCTTCGAGCGGTGCCCCGCAGGCGAGCGAGACAGCTCCCATGCCGGCGCCCGGCGCTCCGCCCAGCCAGGGCGGCGCGGCTGGCAAGGGCATTAGCCAGGCCGATGCCGATGCCCTGTGCGCCCAACTCAACAAGAACGGCGCCATGGCATCGTGCGAGTTGAAGGACGGGCAGGTGGTGGTCCAACCCAAGCAGGGCAATTAGCCTCACCCTGGTGTTCCGCCATGCCAGACATTGCGTGAAGCCGAAGTTCCCGGCATCAGGCCCAGATGCCTGACTCCCTCAAGATCACCCTTGCCCAGCTCAACCAGTCGGTCGGCGATCTCGCCGGCAATGCCGCCGGCATGCTCGCCGCGCGCCAGCGGGCCGCCCAAGGTGCCAATGGGGGTTCCGATCTCATCGTCTTTCCCGAACTGCACCTGATCGGCTATCCGCCCGAAGACCTGATCCTCAAGCCCGCGCTGATCGAGCGCGCCCAGGCCGAGCTCGACAAGCTTGCCCAGGCGACCGCCAGCAGTGGCCCGGCCATGCTGGTCGGCTCGGTCTTCGTCCAGGACGGGGCGCTGCACAATGGCGTCGCCCTGCTCGACCAGGGCAAGGTCGCGGCGATCCGCTTCAAGCACGAATTGCCCAATTACGGCACGTTCGACGAGATGCGACTGTTCACGCCGGGCCCGCTGCCCGAACCGATCGTGTTTCGCGGCACCATGATCGGCGTGCCGATCTGCGAGGACATCTGGCACCCGGAAGTGTGCAAGCACCTTGCCGATTTCGGCGCCGAAATGTTCATCTGCGTCAACGGCAGCCCCTACGAGATCGACAAGGACGCCATGCGGATCGACCGCGTCGCCAAGCGCCGCGCCGCCGCGACCGGGCTCCCGCTTGCCTATCTCAACCGCGTCGGCGGGCAGGATGAGCTGGTGTTCGACGGCGCCAGTTTCGTTGTCAATGGCGATGGCTCGCTCGCCGTGCAGATGACCGACTGGGAAGAGCAGGAGCTCACCACTCGCTGGACCAAGACCGCCAAGGGCTGGCGCTGCGACCGGGGCGACGTGGCCAGGTTGGTCGAGCGGCCGGAGGATATCTATTGCGCCATGGTCATGGCGCTGCGCGATTATGTCGATCGCAACAGGTTCCCCGGCGTGGTGCTGGGCCTGTCGGGCGGGATCGACAGCGCGATCTGCGCCGCCATCGCCGCCGACGCGCTGGGGCCGGAGCGGGTCTGGGCGGTAATGCTGCCCAGCCGCTTCACCAGCCAGGAAAGCCTCGACGATGCCGCCGAGTGCGCCCGGATGATCGGCTGCCGGCTGGACACCATTCCGATCCAGCCCGCGGTGGCCGGTTTCGACGAGATGCTGGCCGACAGTTTTGCCGATGCCAAGATCGATATCACCGAGGAGAACCTGCAGTCGCGCATCCGCGGCGTCACCCTGATGGCGCTGTCCAACAAGTTCGGCCCGATGCTGATGACCACCGGCAACAAGAGCGAGATGAGCGTCGGCTATGCGACGATCTATGGCGACATGGCCGGCGGCTACAACCCGCTGAAGGACGCCTACAAGACCACGGTCTTCGCCATCTCCAAATGGCGCAACACCGCGCGGCCCAAGATCGGGCTGGGGCCGGATGGGCCGGTGATCCCGGAAAACATCATTTCCAAGCCACCCAGCGCCGAACTGCGCCCCGACCAGAAGGATTCGGATTCGCTGCCCGAATATGACGTGCTCGATGCGATCCTGCTGGGGCTGGTCGAGCACGAGGAGAGCGTCGACCAGCTTGTCGCGGAAGGCTTCGACCGCGATACGGTGATCCGCATCGAGCGGCTGCTGCATCTGGCCGAGTACAAGCGAAGGCAGGCGCCGCCGGGGGTCAAGCTGGGTACTCGGAACTTTGGGCGGGATCGCAGGTATCCGATCACGCATGCGTTTCGCACCGCATGACTGTAACGGCACGTTTCGCCCCGTCTCCGACGGGCCTCCTGCACGTCGGCAATGTCCGCACGGCGCTGCATAACTGGCTTCTGGCCAAGAGGGTCGGCGGCCGCCTGCTTCTAAGGATCGACGATACCGACCGTGAGCGCAGCAAGGAGGAGTACGTCGAGGCGATCCGCGAGGATCTCGCCTGGCTCGGCCTGACCACCGATGGCGAAGTTCGGCAGTCCGCGCGGTTCGACCTGTATGAGCGCGAATTCCAGCGGCTCGCCGCCGCGGGCCGGGTCTATCGCTGCTATGAAAGCGCGCAGGAGCTGGAGCTCAAGCGCAAGGTGCTGCTCGGGCGGGGGCTGCCGCCGATCTACGACAGGGCGGCGCTGTCGCTGAGCGAGGCCGATCACGCCGCGCGCGAGGCGGCGGGCGACAAGCCGCACTGGCGCTTCGCGCTCGATCATGCCTCGCCGATCGAATGGCTCGACGGAATTCGCGGGGCCCAGCATTTCGATCCGGCGCAGATGTCCGATCCGGTGATCCGCCGGGCCGATGGCTCGTGGCTCTACATGCTGCCTTCGGTGATCGACGACATCGACATGGGCGTGACCGACGTGCTGCGCGGCGAGGACCATGTCTCGAACACGGCATCGCAGTTGCAGATGTTCTCGGCGCTGGGCGCGCAAGCGCCGCGCTTCTCTCACGAGGCGCTGCTGGTCGGCGTGGAAGGCAAGCTGTCGAAGCGGCTGGGCTCGCTCGGCATGGCGGCATTGCGCGAGGCCGGGATCGAACCCGAGGCAGTGATCGCCCTGTTGGCGCGGCTGGGCACTTCCGATCCGGTCGATCCCTCGCTCGATGCCGAGGCGCTAGCGGCCAGCTTCGATCTCGCCCATTTCGGCCGCGCGCCGGCGCGTTTCGACGAGGCGGAGCTGCACCGGGTCAATGCCGCGCTGGTCCACCGCCTGCCCTATGCGCGAGTGGCGCACCTGCTGCCCGAGGGCATGAGTGAAGCCGGCTGGGAAGCGATCCGGTCCAATCTCGCCCATATCGGCGAGGCGGCGCAGTGGTGGCAGGTGGTGACCGGGTCAGTGGCAGCGCCGCAGCTTGCCGAAGACGATCGCGCCTTCCTTGCCCGGGCCGCCGAAGCGGCGGCTTCGCTCGACTGGCAGGGCGATGCCTGGCACGCGCTGACCGGCGCGCTCAAGGAACAGACCGGGCGCAAGGGTAAGCCGCTGTTCCTGCCTTTGCGGCTGGCGTTGACCGGGCGGGAGCATGGGCCCGATATGGCGGCATTGCTGCCCCTGATCGGCAGGGATGTGGCCCTCGAACGGTTGCGCGCGGCGTCAGCCTGAACAAGAAAGTCCCCTGCGCGAACCGATGAGGGTTGGTTCGCGCAGGGGTGGCCGCAAACGGGGGGGTCCTCAGGCGGCCTTCAGCATCCGGTCGAGATCTTCCTGAGCATCGCCGGTCGGGCGGATGTCGAAGGTGTCGATCAGCACGCCGAGCACTTCGGGCGTCAGGAACTGGGGCAGCGTCGGGCCCAGGTGGATCTTGCGGATGCCGAGGTGCAGCATGGTCAGCAGCACGGCCGTGGCCTTCTGTTCGAACCAGCTGATGGCATAGTGCAGCGGCAGGTCGTTGACCCCGCAGCCCAGCGCGCCAGCCACCGCGACGGCGACCTGGATCGCCGAATAGGCGTCATTGCACTGGCCGACGTCGAGCACCCGGGGAATGCCGTTGATGTCGCCCAGGTCCTCGCGGTTGAAGCGGAACTTGCCGCAGCCCAGCGTCAGCACCAGGCTGTCCTTCGGGGTTGCCATGGCAAGGTCGTGGAAGTAGTTGCGGCCCGGGCGGGCGCCGTCGCAGCCGCCGATCAGGAACAGGTTCTTGACTTCGCCCTTGCCGATCATGCCGAGCAGGGTGTGGGCCACGCCCATCACCGTGTTGCGGGCGAAGCCGGCGGGGATGGTCTCTTCCGGCGCGTCCTTGGCGAAGCCCGGCTGGGCCAGCGCGCAATCGATGACGGCGGAGAAATCGTCGTTCTCGACATGGGGTATGCCGTGCCAGCCGACCGGGCCGGCGGTGAAGATGCGGTCGGCATAGCCCTTGATCTCGGGATTGATCAGGCAGTTGGAGGTCATCACGATCGCGCCGGGGAACGCGTCGAAGTCCTTCAGCTGGTCCTGCCAGGCGCCGCCGTAGTTGCCGGCCAGGTGGGCATACTTCTTGAGGCCGGGATAGGTGTTGGCGGGCAGAAGTTCGCCGTGGGTATAGACATTGATCCCCTTGCCCTCGGTCTGGTGAAGGATGGCCTGGAGATCGCCCAGGTCATGGCCCGAAACCAGGATGCACTTGCCGGCCTTGGGCGACATGCGCACATGCGTCACTTCCGGATGGCCGAAGCGGCCGGTGTTGGCGGCGTCGAGCAGTTCCATGACCTTGAGGTTGAGCGCGCCGATCGCCAGCGATTCGCCGATCAGCGAATCGACGTCGGTCGGATCGGTGGCGAGGAAGGCGGCGATGCGATGGAATTCGGCGCTGATTTCCGCCTCTTCCTGGCCCAGTACGCGGGCATGCTCGCTATAGGCGGCGGTGCCCTTCAGGCCATAGAGGACCAGGTTGCGCAGGCCGACGATGGTCGGTCCGTCGCGGTCCATGAAGCGCTGGATGGCGGCGAAGGGCGCGGCGGCGGAAAAGTCGTTCGCGGTCGTGCCGGGGTTCCAGGTCGCCGGCTCGGGCAGTCCGCCAAGGAACGCACCGGCGCGCTCGGCCAGGCCGTGCGCCTTGTTGCGTATTTCCAGCGCGCGGTGGATCAGCTTGGTGAAGCGGCTGTGGTCGAAATTGACGTTGGTCAGCGTGGTGAACCAGGCGTGCGGCGTGAAGGCATCGACTTCGGCATCGCGCGCGCCCTTTTCGGCGGCACGATGGGCATAGGCGGATACGCCCAGCATGATCCGGAGCAGCACGTCCTGCTGGTTGGCGACGGCTTCGGTCTTGCCGCAAGAGCCGATCTTGACGGCGCACCCGCCCTTGTTGCTTTGTTCGCACTGCACGCAATACATGGGACTTGCTCCTGAAGGTGAATTTGCAATTCCACTTTTGGGGCGGGCCTCCCGGGCGGCCCTTGATCTCGATCAAGTGCGCCGAAAAAAGATGAATGCTAAATTCCACTTTGTGATCGATCGCGAGGACAAGGCCGCTCCATGCAACTGACCCGGCATACCGACTATGCCCTGAGGCTGCTGATCCACCTTGCCGGCAAGCCCGGCGAGCTGGTGCAGGTCGCCGAGGTCGCGCGCGAACACGGGATCTCGCAGGCACACCTGATGAAGGTCGCCAACCACCTTGCGCACCTGGGCATGGTGGAGACTGTGCGCGGCCGGGGTGGCGGCGTGCGGCTGTCGCGCCCGGCGGACCAGATCAACCTGGCGGACGTGGTCTGCGGCACCGAGCCGGGTACTGCCATGGTCCAGTGCGGCGGCTGCGGCCTGCTGCGCGGCGGCTGCAACCTGCCCTCTATCTTCGGCGAGGGGCTCGCTGCCTTCATCGACGTGCTGCGCAAATACACGCTCGCCCAGTTGATGAAGCAGGATTACTTCCAGCGCTCGCCTGGCCCGCCGACCACGTAGGGCCGGTGATAGGAAATGTCCTCGCGGCTGCGCACGCTCCGCAAGAAACCCTTCACCGCCGGGTTCTGTAGCCATTCCGCACTGCCCTGCATCGCGGTTTCGGTGGTCGAGCGGCGCCACAGGATGCGCCATTCGCCACCCCGCCTTTCCATCTGATCCATGTAGCGGCCCGCCGCGATCGTGCAGGTGGCATCGTCGTGCGACAGGAAGGTGCCGACGACATAGGTTTCGCACCAGGCCGTATCGCCCTGGATCTCGCAGGTGTGGTTGGCGAGATTGTGCTGGTTCATGCCGAAGGCGCGGGCGTGGCCGGCATTGGCGCTCTTGGGATAGTCGGGTGCCGGGATCGGCACTGCGCCATGCTCGTCGGCGCCTTCGGGCCAGTAGCAGCTGGCGATCATCTCCTCGTCATGCCGGTCGCGCCCGCGCGATTCGCGCACGATGCAATCGAGAATGTCCTGCCGGTCCTTGAGGTGCTGCACAGTCGCCTTGAGTTCGGCCAGCTCGCTTTCGATGCTCATCGTGTCCTCTCCGTCAAAATGTTCAGTGTCTGATCCGAAATTCCACTTCGGATCGTTCGGCACCGGCCCACTCCCCCGCCCGGCCACCCAGAGCATACCATCGCGCTGGGTGGCCGGGCGGGGGAGTGGGCCGGTGCCGCCCCGAAATTCGCTCTTTCGCGAATTTCGAATAATACTCTCATGCCGCCGCCACTTCCGGCGCGGGCTCGCTCGCCGCGTCGATCAGGCCCTGTTCCACGGCCTTGAGCCGGCTTTCGGCCTCGACCTTCTCGCCGAGCAGGTCGGTCACGTAGAAGGTGTCGACCGCCTGTTCGCCATAGGTGGCGATGTGGGCGGAATGGACGATCAGCTTGGCCTCGAACAGGGCGCGGGCCAGGCGGTTGAGCAAGGCGGGCCGGTCGCGGGCGCTGACTTCGATCACGGTGAAGCGGTTCGAGGCCTGGTTGTCGAATTCGACCCGCGAGCGCACTTCGAAGGCATCGGCGCGCGGGCGAGCCAATGGCCGGGCGGCGAGCTGGGGCACCAGCTTGACCCGGTTGGCCAGGGCATCCTCGATCGCGGTGCGCAGGCGGGCCAGCTGGCTGGCTTCCATGAACGGCCGGCCGAGCGGATCCTGCACCAGGAAATTGTCGACCGCGGTGCCGTTGCGCGCGGTGTGGATGCGCGCGTCGATGATGTTGCCGCCGGCGAGGTGGATGCCGCCGGCGATGCGATAGAACAGGCCGGGGTGGTCGGAGGCGATCACCGTCACCAAAGTCGCGCCGCGCGCGGCGTAATAATGAGTGGCGATGTCGAGCGGCGCGCCCTTGGCCTGGTCCAGCTGGACAAGGTTCATCGCGACGATGTCTTCCGGCTCGGCGATCCAGTAGGCATCGCCAAGCTGCTTGCCGATCTCGCCAACCAGCCCCTCCTGCGCGCCCAGCCGCCTGGCGACAGCGGCTTTGCGC
>JAYRPK010000256.1:0-2786 GCA_041911195.1 Novosphingobium sp.
CATGAACCGCCGGCCTGCCTTGCCCGATACCGATTCGATGGCGATCGAAGGCATGGCGCCGGGGCGGCTGGCGGCGGCAGCGGCGACAAAGCGCGCGGCTTCGGCCAGCTCCGCCTTGGCGAAAGGCGCGTCACCGGGCAGCAGCGCACCGGCCAATTTTCCGGCAATGGCTTTGGTCATGGGGTCATCGCCCGGGAGAGACTCGCTTGTTCGCATCGCCCTGCCTTTTCGCGCTTTGCTTCGGTTTTATAGGATCATGGCTAAGAAAGACCATCGCAAGTGGCAGGTGTTTGTCCGTGGCAAGTTACCGCATTGCCTCCATCGCGATCTTCAACGAGCGCCGCCTGGCTTCCGGGTCCCAGATCGAGCCGGCAATGATCAGCTCGTCGGCCTGGGTGCGCTCGATGAACCTGCCCATGCGTTCGCGGATCGTTGCCGGTCCACCGATCGCGCTGGCCGCCTCGCGCATCGAATCGATCATGGCGATCGCGGCGGGATCGAGCGTGTCGCGGTAGCCGGGGATCGGCGGGCTCAATTTGCCGGTGCCGCCAGTACGCATGCGCACGAAGCTCTGGTCCATCGAGGTGGCGAGCAGCTGGGCTTCCTCGTCACTCTCGGCGGCAATCACCGTCATCGCCGCCATGACATGCGGCTTGTCCAAATGTTCCGATGGCTGGAACGTGCGGCGGTAGACCTCCAGCGCCTGGTCGAGCTGGGCGGGCGCGAAGTGCGAGGCGAAGGCATAGGGCAGGCCAAGGTGCGCCGCGAGCTGCGCGCCATAGGTGCTGGAGCCGAGGATCCACATTTCCACTTCCGCGCCCAGGCCCGGCGAGGCCGGCACCGGCAGCGGCGGATAGCCGGCAAAGCGCGCTTGCAATTCGACCACATCCTGCGGGAACGAATCGGAGGCCATGGGGTCCTTGCGCAAGGCCTGGAAGATTCGCCGGTCCGCCCCTGGCGCGCGGCCAAGGCCAAGGTCGATGCGATGCGGGAACAGCGCATCGAGCGTGCCGAACTGCTCGGCAATTACGAAAGGGTTGTGGTTGGGCAGCATGATCCCGCCCGCGCCGATGCGGATTGTCGAGGTGGCATGGCCGACATGAGCGAGCACCACCGAAGTCGCCCCGCCGGCGAGGCCTTCCATGCCGTGGTGTTCGGCGATCCAGAACCGCTTGTAGCCCGCTTCCTCGGCCGCCTTGGCCAGCGCCGCTGTTTCGTTGAGCGCCTGGCCTATGTCAGCGCCTTCGCGCACGCTGACAAGGTCGAGGACGGAAAGCGGGATCATGGGCTGCGCCTTGTCGTTGCGGTTGAACTTCCGGGTGGGGGCGGGGCCGGATTGGGTGCCTGGTCGAGCTGGGCGATATAGGCCTTGGCGCGCAGGCCGGCCTCGCTGTCGGGCGCCATGGCCACCACCGATTGCCAGCTCTTGCGCGCGGCCTCGTCGTGGCCGGAAAGCACTGCGATCAGCCCGGCCTCCAGCCCGATTTCCGGGTCGCGGGGGTTGAGCTGGGCGGCCGTGCCGATCTGCGCCTGCGCCTCGGCAAGCTTGCTCATCCGGCGCGAGAGCGTGGCCGAAAGCAGCCAGGCGAGGGCATTGTCGGGGGTCGAGGTGCGCGCTTCGACCAGCGCCTTGGCGGCATCCTCCTTGCGATCCAGCGCGACCAGCGCCCGCGCGCGGTCGAGCGCCACTTCGCCGGCGAGCTTGATCTCGCCCGAAGCGACGGCGTCCTCGTGTGCGGTGTCGAGCGTGGCCAGCGCGCGCTCCGGGGCTCCCGCCGCCAGCGCCGAAGTGCCCGCCATTCCGCCAAGCTGCGCCCGCTGCAGCCGGTCGCTGGCGGCAGCGGCATCGCGACCCGCCAGGAACGCGGTTTCGGCCTCGCCCCATTCGCCGCGCGCCGCATGGGCTGCGCCAAGACAGCGCTGCGGCTCGGTACGGGCCGGGCCTTGCGTCTTTTCCAGCCAGTCCTCGGCCTGGTCGACAGCATCGGCGGCGTTGGCCGTGGCGTCGTCGAGGCAGGCCTGCAGGCGACTTTTCGGCAGGGGTTCAGTGCCGCCTTCCTTGTTGTCGCTTTCGCGTTTGCGCTGCGCCGCAGGCCGGTCTGGCGGCAGCGTCGCGGGCGTGGAGACGAACGGTCCGACCTGGGCGAGAAAGGCGAGAATCAGGGACATGGGCGAGGCTTTCCGTCTAGCGGCCCGCCGCGAGCCCCGCCACCGCGGCCAGCAACAGCGCGATGTCCTGCTCCCGCGAAAGGCGGTGGTCGCCGTCCTTGATCAGCGTGACCTGCACATCGGATGAACGCAGCGCTTTCGCCAGCCGCAGCGAAACTTCGTGCGGCACGTCGGGATCGGCCTGGCCATGCAGCAGCCGCACCGGGCAGTCGAGCGGGATTTCGGTGTCGAGTAGGCACAGGTTCTCGCCATCGGCCCAGAGCCCGGCATGGGTCGGCGTCGGTTCGGGACCGTACTGGTTTTCCTCGTAGACCGTGCCGCCGGCGCGGAACACAGCCTTCTGCTCCTCGGTGAAGCCCCATTCGGTGAAGTCGGGCGCGGGGGCAATGCCGATTAGGCCGGCGACGCGTTCCGACCCAAACTGCTCTGAAAGGGCGAGCGCGCAGAGAAGCATCATCCAGCCGCCCATCGACGAGCCGATGAAGACGACATCGCCGGCGCAATGCGCCGCGACCACGGCCAGCACTTCGTCCCGCCAGCGGCTGAGCGTGCCATCGGCAAATTGCCCCGGGCTTTCGCCGCAGCCCGAATAGTCGAGCAGCAGGCAGGCCTGGCCA
>JAYRPK010000257.1:0-7972 GCA_041911195.1 Novosphingobium sp.
CGGCGCGGTCGGAACTGCGCGGCATCGACGGCGATCTTGCCGCTGCGCAGAGCGCGCTGGCGGCGATCAACGGCCAGCTGGCCGGTACCCCCCAGACGATCGCCGGCGCCGGCCCAACCGGCGGCGCGCGCGGGGCGCTGGCGCAGGCAAGTGCCGAGCTTGCCGGCATGCGCGCGCGCGGGCTGACCGATGGCCATCCCGATGTGATTGCGCTCAAGAACCAGATCGCCGCCCTGCGCGCCCAGGTCCAGGCCGAGGGCAATGCCCCATCTGGCGGCACGCCCAACCCGGCCTATGCCTCGCTCGAATCGATCAAGGCCGAGCGCCAGGCCAATGTCCAGGGGCTGATGTCGCGCCGCGCCACCTTGCAGGCGGAAGTGGCCTCGCTGACCACCAGCCAGCTTTCCAACCCCGAGGTCGCCGCCGAAGCCCAGCGCATCACCCGCGACTATGACGTGCTCAAGGCCCAGTACGACAAGCTGCTGGCCGACCGCGAGGAGCTGCGCCTGCGCGGGCAGGTGGAGACCGAGCGCAATTCGGTGAAATTCGAAGTGGTCGATCCGCCAACCACGCCGCGCGGGCCGATCGCGCCCAACCGGCCGATCCTGCTGTTCGGCGTGATGATCGTCGGTCTGGGGGCGGGCGCCGGCGCGGCCTTCGCGCTGGGCCAGTTGCGCTCGACCTTCGCCACTGCCGCCAAGCTCGAAAAGGCCGTCGGCCTGCCGGTGCTGGGCGCGATTTCGCAGACCGTCAACGAGGCCGGCCGCGAGTTGCGCCGCCGCCGCCAGCGGCTGTTCTATGCCGGCACCGCCGGCCTGGGGGTGATCTTCGTGCTGCTGCTTGCGGTCGAATTCGTCCAGGTCCGGATGGTGGCGTGAGGGGGCAGAGATGAACAAGCCGACAAAATTCCCCCTTCCTGAAGAAGCCGAGGGCGCGGATGCCAAGGGCAGCTCGATGATCGAGCGCGCGCTCGGCCGGGTGGACCTGGGCAAGGTGGCCATTCCGCCGGTGCCGCAGGGGCTTGCGCCCAAGCGGCCGCCGGTGCGCCGGGCGCGTGCCGAGGCGGCGCCGGTCGAGCCTCCTCGGCAGGCAGAGAGCAAGCCCGCCCCTGTAGAGGCAGGGCCGGAGGCCGATGCGGCCGAGGCGCCTCTCGTTCAGGCCACGCCCGCTGCCGCGATTGAAGCAAAGGCGGCGCAATTCCACGGGCCCCACCACCCCGTCGACCGCGACAACCTGCGCGATCTGGGCATGATCGTGCCCGAAGGCGCGGTCAGCCGGCTGCTTGAGGAATTCCGCATCGTCAAGCGCCAGTTGCTCGCCCAATCGGCTGAACTGCGTCAGCAGGGCCAAGGCGGCGCGGCGCAGCGCATCCTGATCTGCTCGCCGCATCCCGGCGAGGGCAAGACCTATTGCGCCACCAACCTGGCGCTTGCCTTCGCCGCCGAAAAGGAAAGCGAAGTGCTGCTGGTCGATGCCGATTTCGCCAAGCCTTCGGTGCTGAGCACGCTGGGCCTGCCCGGCGGTCCCGGGCTGATGGACGCGCTGACCGATCCGAAGGCCGATGTCGCCGACTATGTGCTGGGCACCGATGTGCCGGGGCTGTGGGTGCTGCCCGCCGGCGAGGCGACCAATACCGATGCCGAATTCCTCGGTACCGCGCGCGCCGCCGAAGTGTTCGAGCGGCTCACCCAAGGCGCGCCGCACCGCGTGGTCATCATCGATTCGCCTCCGGTGCTGGCGGCATCGCCCGCCGCCGAGCTGGCCCGCTATGCCGCGCAGGCCTTGCTGGTGGTCCGCGCCGACCGCACCGGGCAGGGCGCGGTCGAGGATGCGGTTTCGCTGCTCTCGGCCTGCCCGAACATCCAGCTTCTGCTCAACGCCACCAATTTCAGCCCGAGCGGCCGCCGTTTCGGCTCCTACTATGGTTACGGGGGCTAATCGCCATGACCAGCCATCAGCATAAATACATTGCGCTAGCCGCCCTTGTCGCGGGCATGGCGCCGATTGCCGCCCATGGCCAGACTCTCGCCTATGGCGGTGTCGATGGCGGGGGTTCGGCGGGCGCCAGTTCAGCTGGCGGCGCCAGCGCCGCAGCGCAGGACGAAGAGCCGCGCAAGCGCTCTGGCCGTCATGGCCGCGGCGGGCGCGGAGGGAACTATATCCAGCCCTATATCGAGGCCGAACAGGTCGTCACCCGGGACTTTTCCCCGGTCGATGATACCGTGACCTACACCACGCTGGCCGCCGGGGTCGATGCCACCATCGCCGGCCGCAACAACGCGGTTTCGCTCTCGGTTCGTTATGAGCGCCGCTTCGGCTATGGCACGGAGCCCGATGGCGACACCATCAGCGGCATCGTTCGCGGCTATGCCTCGGTCGTGCCCAATGCCGTGCGGATCGATGCGGGCGCGCTGGCCGCGCGCAGTAGTATCGAGGGTAACAATGGCTCGATCGGCTCGATCGGCAGCATCGATGGGCCAGGCAAGGTCTATGCCGCCTATGCCGGCCCGACGGTCAGCACCCATGCCGGAAATGTCAAAGTCGATGCCCATTACCGGATAGGCTACACCAAGGTTGATACCGACGACGTGGCCGTGACCACGCCGGATGGCGCCTTCGGTTCCGACGTCTTCGACAAGAGCGTGGTTCATGATGCGGGCATCCATTTCGGCACACGCCCGGGCGCGGGAATGCCGGTCGGCCTGGGCGCGGGAGCGGGATATTATCAGGAGGATGTATCCAATCTCGATCAGCGTGTCCGCGACTTCCACGCGCGCGCCGATGTGCTGGTGCCGGTGTCGCAGGATCTCGCCCTGGTCGGCGGGGTCGGCTACGAGGACGTGAAGATTTCCGCGCGCGATGCGGTGCGCGATGTCAATGGCATTCCGCTCACCGAGAACGGTCGCTTCGTCACCGACAAGAGCCAGCCGCGGATCAACGCCTTCGACGCCCATGGCCTGATCTGGGATGCGGGCGTGGTCTGGCGGCCCAGCCGCCGCACCCAGCTAGAGGCCCATGTCGGCCGCCGCTATGGCACCACCAGCTATTTCGGTTCGTTCTCCTATGCGCCTAACGACCGGTCATCGCTCAACATTTCGGTCTACGACAATGTCGCTGGCTTTGGCGGGCAGATCAACCGGGCGCTGGCCGCGCTGCCGGCCGAATTCACCGCGGTCCGCGATCCGATCAGCGGCAATGTCGGCGGCTGCGTCGCCTCGTTGAAGGAAGGCAACTGCCTGACCGGCGCCTTCGGTTCGCTGCGTTCGGCCACGTTCCGCGCGCGCGGCGTCACCGCCAATTACAGCATGAATTTCGGCCGCACCCAGGCCGGAATCGGTCTCGGCTACGACCGCCGCAAGTTCATCGCCGCGCCCGGAACGGTGCTGGCGATCGCCAATGGCATTGTCGACGAGAACTACTGGGCGGTGGCCTATCTCAACGGCCAGATCAGCCGCAACTCGAGCTATTCGTTCGATGTGCATGCCAACTGGTTCCGAACTGGATCGGCCTTCGATAGCGATGCCACCGCCTTTGGTGCAACGCTGGCCTACTACCACAACCTGACGTCGCACCTCTCGGCCCGGGCGGCGGTGGGAGTCGATGGGATCAACCGGCCCGAACCGTTTGACGACCAGTGGAGCGCCTCGGCGCTGGCTGGTCTCAGGTACAACTTCTGACGCCCGATGGAGGCATGACGATGTTCGATGATTTCTATGGTCTCAAGGGCAGGCCGTTCCAGCTCACGCCGGACCCGGCGTTCTATTTCGAGAGCCTGACGCACCGGAAGGCGCTGTCTTACCTCGGCTATGGCCTGGCCCAGGGCGAAGGCTTCGTCGTCATCACCGGCGAGGTCGGCGCGGGCAAGTCCACCCTGGTCGCGCACCTGATGTCGACCATCGACCCGAGCCGGCTGACCGCCGCCCAGGTCGTCACCAGCCGGCTCGACGGCGAGGAGCTGGTCCATGTCGTGGCGCAGGCTTTCGGCCTGCTCATCGACGGGCACGACAAGGCCTCCGCTCTGGGCGCGATCGAAGCCTTCCTGCACGAGGAAGCCCGCGCCGGCCGCCGCTGCCTGCTGATAGTCGATGAATCGCAGAACCTCTCGATCGGCGCGCTCGAAGAGCTGCGCATGCTGTCGAACTTCCAGCTTGGCTCGCACCCGCTGCTGCAGACGCTGCTGCTCGGCCAGCCGGAATTCCGCGAGACCCTGCTCGATCATCCCGAGCTGGAGCAGTTGCGCCAGCGGGTGATCGCCACCCACCACCTCGACGCGATGGAATCGACCGAAGTCCAGCCCTACATCGAACACCGCATGAAGTGCGTCGGCTGGGACGGCAATCCCGCCTTCGACGCCCGTGTGTTCAACGAGATCTACACCGCATCGGGTGGCATTCCCCGCCGGATCAACCAGATCGCCAACCGGCTGCTGCTGTTGGGGTCGGTCGACAAGCGCACTACCATCGACGGGCTGATGCTCAGCCAGGTGCTCTCGGAACTGACCGAGGACGGCACCCTGATCCTGTCGCGCCACGCCAAGCAGGCGCCGCAATTGGCGCCTGCCCCTCAGCCTGCGCCCGCAACGTCGGAACAGCCCGCGCAGCAACCGCTTGCCGAGCCGGTCGATCATGCCTCGCTCGCCCGCATCGAGGGCGCGTTGGCCGAGCGCGATTCGCAGATCGCCGAATTGCAGCAGGCCGTGATCGAGCTGGCCAATGCCAGCGAAGCCCGCGCCGCCGAGGCCGCCGAAGCAGCAGCCGCCGCCGCTGAACCGGTGCAGGATCCCGCAATTGCCCGGCTCGAACAGGCACTGGCCGATCGCGATGCGCAGATCGCCGCGCTGGAGGCGTCGGTCGAACAGCTCAAGCTCGCTTCCGAAGCCCAGGCCGCAAAGCTGGCCGAGCCGGTCGAGCCGGTCCAGGATCCCGCTGTGGCCGAAGCCGTGAGTAACCTCACCGAGCGCCTGTCGCAGCTCGAACACCGCCTGATCGAGCAGGACCGCACCATCCGCCACACCCTCACCATGCTGATCGAATGGATCGAGGCCGACGACGCCCACCGGGCTGCCGCCTGATCCCGGAGTGAATTGCCAGTGGAACCCGATTTGCCGGTCAACGGTCTGTCCGTCGATGTCGAGGACTGGTTCCATGTCGGCGCTTTCGAGGATGTGATCGAACGGGGCGGTTGGGACGCTCTCGACCAGCGGGTCGAGCGCAATTGCGAGGCGATCCTCGCCATGTTCGCCGAGGCCGGTGTCCATGCGACCTTCTTCACCCTGGGCTGGGTGGCGCAGCGCCATCCCGCGCTTATGCGCCGCATTGCCCAGGCAGGGCACGAGCTCGCCAGCCACGGCTGGGATCATGCCCGGGTGTTCACCATGGACCGCCAGACCTTCGCGCAGGATCTCGACCGCAGCCGCAAGACCATTGAGGACGCCTCTGGCGCCCGGGTCACCGGCTATCGCGCGCCAAGCTTCTCGATCGATCACCGCACGCCCTGGGCCTATGAGGAGCTGTCCCGGCTGGACTTCGCCTACAGCTCCAGCGTCGCGCCGATCGTTCACGACCACTATGGCTGGCGCGATGCGCCGCGCTTCGCCTTCCGGCCCTTGCCCGCGGCGGACCTGGTGGAAGTGCCGGTGACCACCGCCATGTTTGCCGGACGGCGCATGGCGGCGGGCGGCGGCGGCTTTTTCCGGGTGCTGCCCTATGGCTTTTCGCGCTGGGCGATCCGCCAGGTCAACCGGCGCGACGGCCGCCCGGCGGTGTTCTATTTCCACCCCTGGGAAATCGATCCGGGCCAGCCGAGGGTGGCGGAGGCAAGACTCAAGTCCAAGCTGCGCCACTATACCAACCTCGAGGTCATGGCCGCCAAGCTCAGGCAGTTGATCGGCGATTTCCGCTGGGGCCGGATGGATGCGCTGGTGCGCCAGGAGGCCGGCCGCGCGAGCCTGCTGGAGGCGGCATGAACGCGCCCTTCCGCCTTGCGTCCCAGACCGTCCGCCTCGCCGGGTTGGACGATCCCAACGAGCGTGCGCGCATCGAGGCGTTCGTCGCCGCGCATGAGCATGGCACCCCGTTCCACCGCCCGGTCTGGCTGGAGGCCGTCGCCCGGGGTACCGGCAACAAGGCTCTGGCCCTGCTGGCCGAGCGCGATGGCGAGATTGCCGGCTGGCTGCCGCTCAATTGCATCCATTCGCCGATTTTCGGCCGTATGCTGGCCTCCACCGGCTTTGCGGTCGGCGGCGGGGCGCTGTTGACCGGATGGGCCGATGCCGGGCCGCTGTTCGCCGCGGCCGAGGAACTGGCCCAGCGCCTGTCGGTGCCCGAAATCGAGCTGCGCGGCGGGCCGCTGCCCGAGCAGCGCGCGGGCTGGCGGGTGCGGCGCGATTCGCACTGCGGCTTCGTCAAACCGCTGGCCGACGACGACGAGGCGCAATTGCTCGCCATCCCGCGCAAGCAGCGCGCCGAAGTGCGCAAGAGCCTGGAGATCGCGCTGGAGGTGACGGTCGGGCAGGGCGAGGCGGATCGCGCGGCGCATTATGCCGTCTATGCCGAAAGTGTCCGCAATCTCGGCACGCCGGTGTTTCCGCGCAGCCTGTTCGACGCAGTGCTCGATCATTTCTGCGAAGATGCGGATATCCTCACCGTGCGGCACGAAGGCCAGCCGGTCGCCTCGGTGCTCTCGCTTTATCACAAGGGCGCGGTCATGCCTTACTGGGGCGGCGGCACCTGGCATGCGCGGCGGCTGCGCGCCAATGACCGGATGTATTACGAGCTGATGCTCCACGCCCGCCGGCGCGGCTGCAGCCATTTCGATTTCGGCCGCTCCAAGACGGATAGCGGCGCCTGGCACTTCAAGCGCAACTGGGGCTTCGAGCCCGAACCGCTGAGCTATGCCGCCTGGACCGCGCCCGGCGAGAGTCCGCGCGACGCCGATCCCACCAGTGCGCGCCACGCCCTGCAGATCGCGGTGTGGCGGCGGCTGCCGCGGGCTCTGGCCAACCGGCTGGGACCGTGGATCGCGAGGGGGCTGGGCTGATGCGCGAAATTCTGTTCCTATCGCACCGCATCCCATTTCCGCCCGATCGCGGCGACAAGATTCGCTCGTTCAACCTGCTCAAGCGGCTGGTCCGGATCGCCCCGGTCCATGTCGCCACTTTCGCCGACGACGACGCGGACCTGGGCGAGGAAGTGGAACTGGCTTCGACCGCCGCCAGCTATCGTCTGGTGCGGCGCGACCGGCCTATGGCGGTGGCGGGGCTGAAGGCGCTTTCTTCCGGGCAGCCGGTCAGCCTGCAGGCCTTCTATAACCCGCAGCTCGCGGATTACGTTGCGGAAGTGATGGCGACGCGGCCGATCTCGACGATCTACGTTTTTTCCGGACAGATGGGGCAATATGTCCCCGACAGTTTCGAGGGGCGCGTGGTGCTCGATTTCGTCGATGTCGATTCGGCCAAGTTCGATGCCTATGCCCAGGAAAGCCGGGGCCCGGCCAAATGGGTTTATGCGCGCGAAGGCCGCTTGCTGCGCAACGAGGAAGCGCGGCTGGCCCAGCGCGCCCAGGTCAGCCTGCTGGTCTCGCCGGCCGAAGCGCAACTGTTCGAGGCGCGGCTGACCGAGGAAGAACGCGCCCACGCCGATGTGCGGGCGCTGGCCAACGGAATCGACAGCGAATTTTTCCACCCGCGCATGGTCGAGGCCGAGCCGCGCATGCTGGAATTTGCGCATCCCCGGCTGATCTTCACCGGCCAGATGGACTACAAGCCCAATATTGCCGCGGCCGTGCGGGTGGCCGACCGCATCCTGCCGCTGATCCGCCAGCGCATGCCGGAGGCGAGCTTCCACGTCGTCGGCCGCAATCCCTCACCGGCATTGCTCGCCCGCGACGGCGTTGCCGGCTGCCATGTCTGGGGCCGGGTGGACGACATCCGCTGCTGGCTTAAGGGCGCGAACCTGGCGATCGTGCCGCTGGA
>JAYRPK010000258.1:0-6064 GCA_041911195.1 Novosphingobium sp.
CAAACGACTTCTTAACCTTTCCAGTGAGGATTCGGGCAAGGCCGGGCAAGGCAGGATGCCGCCAATGCGCAAGCTTGTCGCCCTGTTCCTGTCGATTCTCGCCATGGCTTCCCAGCCGGCCATGGCGCAGGTCATCGTCTACCAGGAAGTGGTTGAAGAGATCGTCGAGGTTCCGGCGACCGGCAGCGATCGTTTCGTCGAAGCCCATCCCCCGGCGCTCGCGGCAACGGCGCCCGCGTTGCCTCAGGGGATTGCCCGATTCGGTCCGTTCCGCGTGCTGGACGCCACCCATGCCGCGCTGGTCGATGCCACCGATGCCCGCTCGCCGGCGCAGTTTGCCGCTCTGCTGCGCGCCTGGCCTGGGATCCGCACGCTTGAGCTGATCGAATGCCCCGGCACCGACGACGACCGGGCGAACCTGCGCCTCGGCGTGATGATCCACGATCGCGGCATCGCCACCGACGTGCCCGCAGGCGGCTCGGTGCGGTCCGGTGCGGTGGAGCTGTTCCTGGCCGGTGTGCGCCGCAGCGCCGCCGCCAATGCCGAGTTCGCGGTGCATAGCTGGGCTGACGAATTCGGTCTCGAGCCCAAGGACTATGCGCCCGATGCACCGGAGAATCGCATCTACATCGATTACTACAAGCGCATGGGCATGAGCGATGCCGAGGCCCGCGGCTTCTATGCCATGACCAATTCGGTGCCCAATGCCGATGCCAAGTGGCTCGGTACTGCCGACATGGCGCAATGGGTCCGCCTCGATCAGCCGGCGGTCGCATCTGCCCGGGTTGACTCAGTGCTCGCCCTCAACTAGGGGCGCACGCCTGTTTGACGGCTACCCAGCCGGGTGGCCCAATTTATTCGAGACATACCCATGAAGCGCACTTTCCAGCCCAGCAATCTCGTCCGCGCCCGCCGTCACGGCTTCCGTGCCCGCACTGCGACCGTTGGTGGCCGCAAGGTGCTCCGCGCCCGCCGCGCCCGCGGCCGCAAGCGGCTCTCGGCCTGAGCCAGACTGCCAAACCGGTAGTACTAAGGCGGCGAGCCGATTTCGTCGCCGCGAACAAGGGGCTGCGCGTTGCGCGGCCCGGTTTCGTTTTGCTTGCCCACCCAAATGAAAGCCATGGCATGCGCTATGGCATCACCGTTACCAAGCGGATCGGCAATGCGGTGGTGCGCAATCGCATGAAACGCCGCTTCCGTGCCCTGCTGCGCGATATTCTTCCCGAACACGGCATGGCCGATACCGATCACGTGATGATTGGCAGGGAAGGCGGTATCGAGCGGGATTTCGGCCTGCTGCGCACCGAATTGCTGGCCGCTCTGGACCGGGCCAGGGCGGGGAAGGGCGACAAGCCGCGCGAAAGGCGAAGACCATGAAGCGCCTGCTTGTCCTCATAGCCCGCGGCTGGCAACTTGGCCCCTCGCGCATTCTTCCGCCAAGCTGCCGCTACGCGCCAAGCTGCTCGCAATACGCGATCGAGGCGATCGAAAAATACGGTGCGATTAGGGGTGGCTGGCTAGCAACGAAGCGGCTAATGCGCTGCCACCCTTGGGGCGGGCACGGCTACGATCCGGTGCCCTGAACCGCTAAGCGAAGAAAGAACGACGGGGACACCCAGGTGGACAATCAGCGTAATATCATCCTCGCGGTCCTGCTGACCGGGCTGATCCTGTTCGGCTGGGAAGCCGGCATGCGGTATTTCTATCCCAACATGGACAAGGCGGCTCCCGCGGCCAAGTCTTCCGCGACGCCTTCTACGGCGCCCAGCCAGCCAGAAGCAGCCCCGCCAACGCGCGAAGGCGGGCTGACCAGCGCGGCCGACATCGCCACCGAAAAGCGCGACCTGGCCAGCGCCCTGGCCGCCGGCAACCGTGTGCCGATTGCGGCGCCAGGCCTGTCCGGTTCGATCAACCTGGCCGGCGGCCTGGTCGATGACCTGACGATCAACCGCCACACGGCGACGCTCAAGGCCAGCGACGGGCCGGTCCGCATGTTCTCGCCCGCAGGCACTCCGGCGCAGTACTTCGCCCAGTTCGGCTGGGTGGGCGAGGGGCTTGAATTTCCCAACCAGCAGACCGTCTGGACTGCTCCTGCGGGTGCGAAGCTGACGCCGCAGAGCCCGGTCACGCTGAACTGGAGCAACCAGACCGGGCAGACCTTTTCGATCACCTATTCGATCGACCAGGACTACATGATCACGGCCAAGACGACCGCCATCAACGGCGGAGCCGCGCCGGTTGCGGTCAAGCCCTATGCCCTGATCAACCGCACCAGCGGCACCGCCAGCACGAGTACCTTCCAGCTCCGCGCCGGGCCTTTCGGCATGTTCGACGGCACGCCCCAGTTCGAACCGAGCTACGAAGATGTTCAGGAAGCCGGGCAGGTCAATGTCGCTGGCAAGCCGAACTGGCTGGGCTTCACCGATGTCTACTGGATGAGCGCGGTGGTGCCCGATGGTCCGGCGACGAGCGGTTTTCGCTCATTGGGCAACAACCTTTTTCGCGCCGACCTGATCTATCCGGTGGCCAACCTGGCGCCGGGTGCCCAGGCCAGCCATACCACCCGGCTTTTCGCCGGCGCCAAGGAAACCGCCGTCCTCGACCGGTACGAGAAGCTGGGCGTCCACAACTTCAGCTATGCCATCGACTGGGGCTGGTTCTGGATGTTCGAAATTCCGCTGTTCTGGCTGCTGCTCAAGCTGTTCAGCCTGGTCGGCAACTTCGGCCTGGCCATTATACTGCTGACCCTGATCGTGCGTGGCGTGATGTTCCCGATCGCCCAGCGCCAGTTCGCTTCCATGGCCTCGATGCGGGCGATCCAGCCCAAGCTGAAGGCGCTGCAGGAACGCTACAAGGACGACAAGCAGAAGCTCCAGCAGGAAACTATGGCGCTCTACAAGAGCGAGGGGGTCAATCCACTGGCCGGCTGCCTGCCGATCTTCCTGCAGATCCCGGTGTTCTTTGCTCTCTACAAGGTGTTGACCCTGGCCGTGGAAATGCGCCACCAGCCATTTGTGCTGTGGATCAAGGACCTGTCCGCCCCCGACCCGCTGCATTTCCTCAACCTGTTTGGCCTGCTCGACTTCACTCCGCCCAGCTTCCTGGGGATCGGCGTGCTGGCCGTGCTGCTGGGGGTGACGATGTGGGCGCAGTTCAAGCTCAACCCGACTGCTCCCGATCCGATCCAGCAACAGATGTTCGCGATCATGCCGTGGATGATGATGTTCATCATGGCGCCGTTTGCCGCGGGCCTGCTGATCTACTGGATCACCTCGAACCTGCTGACCATCGCCCAGCAGAAGTTCCTCTATTCGCGCCATCCGCAGTTGCAGGCGCCGACGTGACGGATGAAGTGGCCGCCGAGCAGGCTCGCCGCCTGTTCGCCGGGCGGGTGGAATTCCTCAAGAGCGCACCCGCGCTCAAGTTCCTGCCCGATCCGGATGTGCCGGAGATCGCCTTCTGCGGCCGCTCCAACGTCGGCAAGAGCTCGCTGCTCAATGCCCTGACCGGCCGCAAGGCGATCGCCCGCACTTCGGTGACGCCCGGCCGCACGCAGGAACTCAATTTCTTCGAAGTCGGCGATCCCACCGTGCTGCGGCTGGTCGACATGCCCGGCTATGGCTTTGCCAAGGCCCCGGTCAAGGTGGTGGAGACCTGGCGCCGGCTGGTGCGCGACTTCCTGCGCGGGCGAGTGGTCCTGAAGCGCACGCTGCTGCTGGTCGATGCCCGGCACGGGATCAAGCCGGTCGATACCGAGATGATGGACATGCTCGATTCCGCGGCGGCGGGATACCGCATCGTCCTGACCAAGGCGGACAAGATCAAGGCCAGCGAACTGGCCGACGTACTGGCGCGGACCGAGGCCGAGGCGAGGAAGCACCCGGCGGCCTATCCGGTGGTGCATGTCACCAGCTCGGAAAAGGGCATGGGCATCGCCGAGCTGCGGGCGGCGGTTCTGGAGGACGCTGGTTCATAACCCGTTCATCCTCGACAGCCCCATTCTGAACCGTTAGGTTGGGGTGATATGAAACTGATCATCGGCAACAAGAACTATTCAAGCTGGTCGCTACGCGGCTGGCTGGCCTGCAAGCAATCGGGCCTCCACTTCGAGGAAATCCTGGTGCCGATCTACGGCGACGACTGGGACGAGCTGAAACGGCAGGACGACCTGGCCCCCAGCTCGGGCAAGGTGCCGATCCTGTGGGACGGCGAGGCCGTGGTGTGGGACAGCCTGGCGATCATCGACTACCTCGCCGACAAGGTGGGCCGCGATCGGTTCTGGCCCAAGGAAGACGATGCCCGCGCCATGGCCCGGTCCATGGTAGCGGAAATGCACAGTTCATACCTGCCGCTGCGCCGCCAGTGCCCGATGAACATCCGCCGCCGGGTGGAGGACCACCACATCGACGACGATGCGCGTGGCAACATCGTGCGCATCCTCACGCTGTGGGCCGAGGCGCGGGCGAGGTTCGGCAAGGGCGGGCCCTTCCTGTTCGGCGCCTTCAGCGCGGTCGACATCATCTATGCGCCCGTCGTCAGCCGGTTCATCACTTATGGCGTGGGCGTGCCCGGCTTTGCCGTGGCCTATATGCAAGCGGTGTGGGAGCACGAATGGCTGCAGGCCTGGATCGATGCCGCCGAGGCCGAAGAGTGGACCATCGAGCAATTCGAGCAGGCTGCGAAAGTCTGACCCCCACGCGACCGCTTTAACGCTTGCCCATTGCCATTTGCCGTGCGCACCTAAGCGGCATTGCGGAGGCAGGAGAGCAGGATGGGACCCCAGGGCTACGATCTGACCGGCCGCGTGGCCGTGGTCACCGGCGGCAGCGAAGGCATCGGCGCGGCGACGGCGCGCATGCTGGCGCAATGCGGCGCCGATGTCGCGATCTCGGGCCGGACCGAGGCGACGCTGGCCCGCACCTCGGCGGCCATTGCCGGCGAGACCGGGCGGCGCTGCATCGGCGTGACGGCGGACATGCGCGACGAGGATCAGGTCAAGGCGCTGTTCGATCGCGTCATGGGCGAGTTCGGGCGGCTGGACATTCTGGTCAACAACGTCGGCTGGGGCACGCACGGGCTGCTCAGCGGCATGAGCACCGAACATTATCGCGGCGAATTCGCCATCAACATGGACGCGACCTTCTTCTGCGCGCGCGAGGCCGCGAAATACATGATCCCGCAAGGTTCGGGCGTGATCGTCAACAACAGCTCGGTGGCGGGCAGCAAGGGCGTACCGGGGCTGGGCGCCTATTCGGCGGCCAAGGCGGCGATCCAGATGTTCACCCGCGTTGCCGCCGCCGAATGGGGGCCCAAGGGCATCCGGGTCAATTGCGTCGCCCCCGGACTGATCGCGACGGCCAATGCCAGCAAGGATTTCGAACAGAGCGGCATCGACGTCGAAAGCTTCTGTAAGACCTTTCCCCTGCAACGGCCCGGCCAGGCCGAGGATGTCGCGAGCGCAATCCTGTTTCTTGCCAGCCAAGCCTCGTCCTATATTACCGGCGCAGTGGTTCCGGTGGACGGCGGACCGAGCTGACAACGCAAGGGGGCGGGCATTGGCGCGCAAGGAGATAACCGCATGAACCGCGTGCCCAAGCCCTTGATCGCGCTGGTCGTGCTGGCGCTGATCGCGGCCGTCGCCTGGCTGCTGTTGCGCAAGGACCGGGGCGAGGACCGCTGGCTGGGATATGTCGAGGGCGAAACGCTCTATGTCGGCGCTCCCCAGGCCGGGCGGCTGGCGAGCCGCGCGGTGGATCGCGGGGCCCGGGTTGCGGCGGGCGCGCCGCTGTTTTCGCTCGAAACAACGATTGCCGAGGCGGAAACCGGCCGGGTCGAAGCCGAAGTCGCCCAGGCCCGCGCGCAGGCGCAGGACCTGGCCACGGCGCGCCAGCGGCAGGCTGAACTCGATGTCTGGCGAGCGAGCGAGCGGTCTGCAGCGGCGCAATTGGTGAAGGCGCAGCGCGACCTTGACCGCGCGGGGCAACTGGCAGGCGAAGGGATCACTTCGCGCGCGCAGGTCGATGCGGCAAGGGCCGCCCGCGACAGCGCGCAGGCCGCGCTCGAC
>JAYRPK010000259.1:0-7754 GCA_041911195.1 Novosphingobium sp.
GGCCGAAAAGGCCGCCCACGCCGCCCAGCACGCCGCCGACATTGCTGCCGCCCGAATTGCGGTTGGCCGAAACGATGTCGGGCTCAAGGAAATAGTCGGCGGTCTTGACCTGGCCGCGGCCGACGTTGGAGCCATCCTGCAGCTCGCCATTGTCGGCCAGCGCCCGCTCCATCGCCCGGCTCTGCATCGAGCGGCCGCGATTGACCAGGCCGAAGCAGCCCGATTCCTGGACGATGATCTTCAGGATCGCCTCGGGGCTGCCCAGGTTGTATTCGCGCCACCACTGGTTGTCCGGCTCGACGATCGCGATGGTGCCGAGGCGGCGGCTGCAGCGCGGGATTTCCTGGATGCCGCGTTGTTGCGCCTGGTGGCCGGACGAGCCTCGATCCGCCATGGCCGGCGCCGAAGCCAGCGCCAGTGCGGTGGCCAAACCCATGAATGCGATTTTCTTCATCTTCGAAGCCCCTGTGCGAGTTCGGCCGATATCCGGCCGCCCTGTGTGTTCCTTGCCGGGATTCTAGCGAGAACGCGCGTCCGGGCAATTGGAGAAATGCGTCAAACTAGCCCTTGCTGGCGAAGTGCACTGGCATGTTGTCGATTAACCGGGCCTTGCCGATCCGCGCCGCGACGAACAGGCGTGCCGGCCGGGCGCCAGCCTCGGCAATCGGGTCGAGTGTGTCGGCATCGCGCAGTTCGGCGTAATCGGGCTGCTGAAAGCCCGCCTCCAGCAGCCGTGCGCGCAGGCCGGCAAGGCACTGCGCGATGTCTTCGCCATGTTCGATCCCCGCAATCGCCGCCCGCATCGCCCGGGGCAATTCCGCCGCCTGTTCGCGTTCCCGCGCGGTCAGGTAGGCGTTGCGCGAGCTCATGGCCAGGCCGTCCGCCTCGCGTACGGTCGGCACCGCCAGCACATTGTCCGCCGTGGGCAACACCAGATCGAGGTCGCGGGCCATGCGGCGGATCACCGCCAATTGCTGCCAGTCCTTCTCGCCGAACAATGCGAGGTCCGGCCGCACCTGGTTGAACAGCTTGCAGACCACGGTGGCGACGCCGTCGAAATGACCGGGGCGCGCTTCGCCGCACAGGCCATCGCTCACGCCGGCGACCGATATGTTGGTGGCATAGCCGGGCGGATACATCGCCTCGATCCGCGGCGCCCAGACCAGCGAGACGCCCTCTGCCCGCAGCAGTTCGATGTCGCGCTCGAACGGGCGGGGATAGGCGGAGAGGTCCTCACCCGCGCCGAACTGGCGCGGGTTGACGAAGATCGACACCGCGACATGCGCCGCCCGGGCCTTTGCCTCGCGCACCAGAGTCAGGTGCCCCTCGTGCAAGGCGCCCATGGTCGGCACCATGGCCAGCGGTCCGTCGCGCCGCAGCATGTCGACCGCATTGCGCAGTGGATCGAGCGTCTCGACGATTTGCATGGCAAGGACCCCTTGGCTACACTTCGCTCCGCCTAGCCCTGCCATGGCGCGGGCGGCAAGTCTCGAAAGAAAGCGCAGATTTCCCCGTGAGTGCACATCGAATCGTCTTCGCCAACGAAAAGGGCGGCACCGGCAAGTCGACCACTGCCGTCCACATCGCCGTGGCCCTTGCCTACCAGGGAGCGAAAGTGGCGGCGATCGATCTCGATCCGCGCCAGCGCACGCTCTACCGCTATCTGGAAAACCGCGAGGAGACCCAGCGGCGGCGCCATATCGAGCTGCCCGGCGCGCGCTTTGCCGTGTTCGAAGGCGACAGCATCGAGGCACTCGACGCCATGTCGGATGAGCTGGGCGAGGGCATGGATTTCCTGCTGTTCGACACGCCCGGCCGCGACGATCCCTTCGCCCGTCATGCAGCGACCGGCGCGGACACGCTGGTCACTCCGCTCAACGACAGCTTCGTCGATTTCGACCTGATCGGCCAGGTCGATGCCGAAACCTTCAAGGTGCGCCGCCTTTCCTTCTATGCCGAGCTGATCTGGGAAGCGCGCAAGAAGCGGGCGATGGCGACGATCCGCGAACGCGATCAGACCGGGGCGGGCCGGGAAATGGACTGGGTCGTCGTGCGCAACCGTACCGGCTATACCGAAGCGCGCAACATGCGCCGGCTCGACGGCGCGCTGACCGAGCTTTCCCGCCGGGTGGGCTTCCGCATCGCCAATGGCCTGTCCGAACGCGTGATCTACCGCGAGCTGTTTCCCTCGGGCCTCACACTGCTCGACAAGGGGCATCTGGGCGAGCTGGGCACCAGCCACCTCGTCGCGCGGCAGGAGCTGCGCGCCCTGCTGGGCGGCCTCAACCTGCCAATGCCGGCGCGCGGCCAGCCGGAGCTGGCGCTGGAAGTCGAAGCTTGAGGATTGTCTATTTCCTGGTGCTGGCCACGGCAGCCTGCAAGCTGATCACCGGGCGTTGGCCGTGGGACTTCCTGCGGCCCAAGCCGACGCGCAACCAGGCGCTGTTTCGTGCACGCAAGCTGCTGGGCCTACGCGCCGGCGCCTCGCGGCAGGACATCATCGAGGCGCATCGCAACCTTATTGCAATGGTCCACCCCGATAGGGGCGGAACCAATGACCAGGTCCACGAGGCGAATGCAGCGCGGGACCTGCTGATAGACGAATTGCCTGAAGGGTTTTGAAGTTCACATGGCTCACACGTTCCACCCCACCATCCTGCGCGAATACGACATCCGCGGCATCGTCGGCGAAACCCTGGGGGCGGAGGACGCCCGGGCGATCGGCCGGGGCTTTGGCACCCTGCTGCGGCGGGACGGCGGCAGCAAGGTGGCGGTCGGCTGCGACGGGCGGCTGAGCTCGCCGATGCTGGAACAAGCGCTGGTCGAAGGGCTCAACGCCAGCGGGATCGATGCCGTGCGGGTCGGCATGGGGCCGACGCCGATGCTCTATTATGCCGAAGCCTCAATGCAGGATGTACAGGGCGGCATTCAGATAACCGGAAGCCACAATCCTGCCAACTACAATGGCTTCAAGATGGTGTTTCGCGGGCACCCGTTTTTCAGCAAGGACATCCTGAAGCTGGGCGAAATGGCCGCAGCGGGAGACTGGCTCGGCGGCGAGGGCAAGTCCGAGCGCCGCGAGATCCTCGGGGAATATATCGACCGGCTCGTCCAAGGCCTGGACGGGATCGATCGGGAGGCGCTTTCCGGCCTGCGGATCGGCTGGGACACGGGCAACGGGGCCGCCGGCCCCGCGGTGGAACTGCTGACGCAACAGCTTGCCGGCGAACATCATCTTCTTTTCACCCAGGTCGACGGGGCCTTCCCGAACCATCATCCGGACCCCACGGAGGAGAAGAATCTGGCCGATCTGCAGGCCCTGGTCGCGGCCAAGCGCCTCGATTTCGGAGTGGCCTTCGATGGCGATGGCGACCGCATCGGCGCGGTGGACGGCCTTGGCCGGGTGATCTGGGGCGACCAGTTGCTGATGATCTACGCCGAGGATCTGCTCCGCATGGCGCCCGGCTCCACGATTATCGCCGATGTAAAGGCCAGCCGGGCCCTGTTCGACAAGGTTGCGGCGCTGGGCGGGCAGCCGCTCATGTGGAACACTGGGCACAGCCTGATTAAGTCCAAAATGAAGGAAACAAAGGCTCCGCTGGCCGGCGAGATGAGCGGCCATGTGTTCTTCGCCCACCAGTACTACGGTTTCGACGACGCGCTCTATGCCGCGATCCGGCTGATTGCCGCCTCGGTGCGGCTGGGCAAATCGGTGACGCAACTGCGCGGCGAGATGCCGGCGCTGGTCAATACGCCCGAGCTGCGCTTCCAGGTGGAAGAGAGCCGCAAGTTCGCGGTTCCTGAGGAAGTGAAGGAGCGGCTTGCGGCGAGCGGGGCGGACGTGAATTCCACCGATGGCGTGCGCGTGACGACCAAGGACGGCTGGTGGCTGCTGCGCGCGTCCAACACTCAGGACGTGCTGGTCGCCCGGGCCGAAAGCAACGACCAGGCGGGGCTGGACCGGCTAATGGCGCAGATCGACGAGCAGCTCGCCCTGTCGGGGCTGAAGCGCGGGCCGCAGGCGGGGCACTGACAAGACCCCGCCGGAACTGCGGATCAGGGCCGTCTGCCGCGAAGTTCGACGGGTCTAACCGAGAATCGCGGCGCGGTCGCCCGGCTCAAGCCTCAGCGAAAGCTCAATCATGCAGCCGAGCAACGCGCTTTCGGGAAGGTTGCCTTCGGCGGAAACGCAGGCGCCGGTGCCCGGATGGGCCAGTTGCGCAAAGGTGCGTCCGCCGGGCAATTGCTCAAGGCTGGTCTCGGCGCCGGGGGGAAGCATGGCCTGCACCGCCGCCGAACAGTCGCCATCCGAGACGGCATGGAACACGGCAACCTTGAGGGCGACCTTGGCTGCCCCCTCCCCCATCACATCGTAGACCGCCTGGCAGACGTGCAGGATCGCCTTCGGCAAGCTGTCTGCCGTCACGTGGCGGCAATAGTCCCCCCAGCCGCGAAGATTGGCATCAACGACAAACGACTGGGGATTGGCCTGGAAGTTCAATTTCGTTTCCTTTCCGGCGATCGCGCTGCGGTATAGTGCGAGATTACCGGCGAACGGCTTCGCAGCCTAATCGCGATCGATCCGTTTTGGACCACAATTGCCTCGGAAATGGCGGTTAAGCCGGGGCGGCCGAGCTGACGCTCAGGGCAGCGCCTTCAACAACCCGATCGTATCGTGATCCAGCATCGCCGAGGAAAACCGCGCCGTATAGGCGGTGTTGATCGCCTCTGGCTGGAACTCCGAGGCATTGACCAGGAAGATCGCATAGCCGTTTGCCAGGAACACGCCGAACTGGTGCATCAGCTCGTCGAGCGAAGGCGCATCGACGCCGCAGCGGATCAGCTCCTGCCGGTAGTGTTCGACCAGCTCGCGCTCGTGCCGGCGGCGCACCGGCACGTCGAGCGCGCCGGTGACGTGATAGCTCACTTCGTACATGCCGGTGCAGATGTGCGGCAGCGAATCGAAGAAGCCCGGCTCGCCATCCACATCGACGTAGAGATTGCCGAGATGGGTATCGCCATGGATCAGGCACGGGGGCAGTGACTTGGCGAAGCGGTTGAACTTGCCGACCGTCTCGATCATCCAGTCGAGATCGTGGAAGCAGACCGAGGCCGCCGCGCCGCGCGCGCTATCGACATAGCCCTGCCAGATATGCGGCACCAGCACGGTGTCGAAATAAGTCGAATCCGCCACGTGCCCCGCCCAGCCGAACCTGCCGCCCGGCCGGATGTCGGGTGAATTCCAGGTCATCGCGTGGTGCTGGGCCAGCCGGGTCAGCCGCCGCGCCACCTGTTCGGGCGTCTGCGGCTTCTGCGGGTGGCAGAACTCCACCCCGCGCGCGACCAGGTCGTCCATGATGACAATGCCCTGCTTCGCCTCTGCGTCATAGGCGGCGAACCAGCAATCGGGCATGCGCAGCGGCGAATGCGGGCGGACATCGGCATAGGCGTGCGCTTCCTGCATGTGCATCTCGTGCATCAGGCGGCTGTGCGGCTCGAACCCGCCCTTGAGCATCACCCGTTCGGGAATGCCCGCCGCCTTGCCCGCCTCGTCCATGTCGAGCGCGATGCGGATCTTGGTGCAGGTGCCGTTGTTGACGTCGAGCACTTCGGAATGGCGCACGGTCACGCCGGGCTGCCACACCCGCAGCGCCTCGGTCAGCCAATCGGCGGTGAGGTCCTCGATCTCGGTCGGAAGGGGGAACGGGCCCCGGTTGCTATTGCTGCTTGCCATGGGCCCATCCTGCAAGCAGGTTTACGCGAGAGCAAGAGCGCTGAATGATTTGGGAGGCGAGAGCATATGACACCCGTAGACTTCGATCTGGGCACCAGGAACCTGCGGCTGGAGGCCGAAGGCCCGATCCTGTGGCTGACGATCGACCGGCCCAATGCGCGCAACGCCTTCACCCCTTCGATGTATTTCGGGATCAAGAAGGCAGTCCATTTCGTCAACGCGCCGGACAACCCCTACCGCGCGCTGATCATCACCGGCACCGGCGACGTCTTCGCCCCCGGCGGCGATCTGGGCGGGCGTTATGAGGAAGGCGACGATCCGGTCCCCGCCGGCCTTGCCTATGAATGCCTGCCCTTCGTCACCGTGCGCGAAAGCCGAGCGCCGGTGATTTCGGCGGTCAACGGCATCTGCCAGGCCGGCGGCCTGCTGGTGGCCATGCTGTCGGACATTGCCGTCTGTTCCGAACGGGCCACTTTCCGCGTGCCCGAACTGCTGCGCGGCATCATCGATGCGACCTATGCGGCGATCCTGCCTATCCATGTCGGCATGGCCCAGGCGCGCGATCTCTTGCTCTCGGCCCGCAAGATCGACGCCGCCGAGGCGCTGCGCATCGGCCTGATCTCGCGCATGGTGCCGCACGAGGACCTGCGCGCCGAGGCGCTGAAGGCGGCCTCCGAAATCCTGCAGACCGCCCCAATCTGCCGCGCCCACGTCAAGCGCATGCTCAACCAGCAATATGCCCGGATCGACTACGAGACGATGTTCGCCTCGCTGATGCAGCCGGGCTCGGAAGCGCGCGAGGGGATGGACGCCTTCAGGGAAAAGCGGCAGCCCAACTGGATCCCGGAAGGATTGCCTGAATGAGCACGGCGAAGATGGATGTGGTCGATGCCCAGGTCCACATGGGCCCCGGCCGGATCGAGGAAATGCTCGCTGCGATGGACGCGACCGGGGTCAGCGCCATCCTGATCGACGAATACTGGGTCGCCACCATGCGCGGCGATCCCCAGCACCGCCTGGCCAATGGCGCGAGCCGCCCGGTTTCGCCCACCGCCGAGCTGGCCGCCCAGCTCCACCCGCAGCGCTTCTCCTATCTGCAGAAAGTGACGCGCGAGGATGCCGATGTCGCCGCCTTCATCCGCCTGTCGCGCGATGCCCCCGGCTGCCGCGCCTTGCGGATCAGCCCGGGCATGTCGCCCGCCGAAGGGGATCAGTTCGCGCAGGGCGGCTATGATCACATCTTCGCCGCAGCGGTGGAACATGATTTCCCGGTGTTCGTCTTCGCGCCCGACCGGCCGCAGGCCTTCGCCCGGCTGGCCGAGACCTTCCCCGCGCTGAAAGCGACAATCGACCATTGCGGCATCTATTCCAATTCGATGCGCACTGGCTTTGCCGGCCTGCCGGCGCTCAGCGGCGAGCAGCAGCGGGCGCTGTTCGGCGAGATCTGCGCGCTGTCGCGCTATCCCAATCTTTCGCTCAAATGGGGCCATGCCTCCGCGCATTTCGAGACGCCCGCCTGGCCGGGCGAGCAGCTCTGGCCCTTGCTGCGCCAAGCGATCGACATGTTCGGCAAGCAGCGGGTGATGTGGGCGAGCGACCATTCGGTCAACCAGCGCGGCGAAAGCTGGGCCGACCTGCTCTATGGCGTGAAGGCTTGCCCCAGTCTCTCCGCCGACGAGCTGGAATGGCTGCTGGGCAAGGCACTGCGCCAGTGGATCGGCTGGGCGGCGTAAGCCTCAGCGGGCCGGCTCGATCCGGTCGAGAACGTAACCCATCGAGCGCACCGTCCTGAGCGGATCGGGCGCGCCCTGCTCCCTGAACGCGCGGCGCAGACGGCCGACCCAGACATCCACGGTGCGCTCGTCGATCATGTGATCGTCCTTGCCCAGCACCGCGATCAGGCTGCCTCGGGTGAACACCTGGTTGGGGTGCTCGATGAAGTGGGCGAGCAGGCGGAACTGGTTGGGCATCAGGGCGATCTGCCGTTTGCGCCAGCGAACCTGGTGCGCGACCAGATCGA
>JAYRPK010000260.1:0-1861 GCA_041911195.1 Novosphingobium sp.
ACAACTGAAGCTTGGCGGAACCTTGCGGACTGAGCATCGCGGCTCTTTGCGCGCGCATCTCCCAGAGCTTTTCCAGCCGCCCCTGGTTGCGCTTGCGCCGCGCGGTGACGCCGCGTTCCAGCCAGTGCGCCTCGATCTTCAGCTTGGCATCGAGCTTGTCCGCAGCGCGCGCTTCCTCGGCATAGACTGCGTCTTCCCAGGCCTCGTAGCCGCCGAAGCCCACTTCCTTGCGCCGCATCCCGCCCCGGTCGAGCCACAGCGTCGCCCTGGTCAGGCGCGTCAGAAACGTCCGGTCGTGGCTAATGACGACGAAGGCGCCCTTGTAGCGCGACAGCCAGTCTTCCAGCCAGTCGATCGCGCCGAGATCGAGGTGGTTGGTCGGCTCGTCGAGCAGCAGCAGGTCGGGATCGCTGGCCAGCGCCCGGCACAGCGCCGCCCGCCGCCGCTCGCCGCCCGATGCGCTGGCGGCATCGCGCGAGAGGTCGATGCCGAGCTGGCCGGCGATGCTTTCCACTTCGTGGCGCGGCGGCGCGTCCGGCTCGTGCAGCGCGAAGTCCATCAGCGTGTCATAGCCGGTGAAGAACGGGTCCTGCTCCAGCATGACCACCCTGGTGCCCGGCTGGATCGTGCGCTTGCCCCGGTCCGCCTCGATCTGCCCGGCGATCAGGCGCAGCAGCGTAGTCTTGCCCGCGCCGTTGCGGCCGATCAGCGCCAGCCGGTCGCGCGGGGCGATGAACAGGTCGATATCCTGGAAGAGCCAGCCCGATCCCTGGATCAGGCCCAGCCCTTCCCAGCCAAGGATGGGTGCGGCAGCCATGGCGGCGCGCACTAGACGCGCGTTGACATGCGGGCAAGGGCGCGAGAGGAGAGGCCATGCGCACGGTCTGGATCAACGGCGAATGGGTTCCCGAGACGGAGGCCCGGATTTCGGTGTTCGATCGCGGGCTGCTGTTCGCGCAAAGCGTCTATGAAGTCGCCCCGGTGATCGCCGGGCGCCTGCCGACATGGCCGCGCAACCAGGCTCGGCTGGTCAATTCCTTGCGCATGGCATCAATCGACGATGCCACCGACTGGCCGCCGGTGCTGGCCGAACTGATCCGCCGCAACGGGGTGGAGGAAGGGCTGGTCTATATCCAGGTCACGGCCGGCAACAGCGGCGACCGCCAATTCCTCACTCCCGGGCCGCTCCCCGCGACCCGCATTGCCTATACCCAGGCCATGCCGCTGATCGACGATCCGCGCGCCGCGCGCGGCCTGCGCGTGGTGTTGCGCCCGGACCTTCGCTGGGGCCTGCGCACGGCCAAGACCACGCAATTGCTCTATGCCGTGCTGATGAAGCAGGAGGCCCGCGCCGCGGGAGTGGACGATGCGCTGCTGGCGGAAAATGGCCCAAATGGCGCAATCGTCACCGAGGCGACCAGCATGAACGTGCATATCATCGATGCACGCGGCACATTCGTGTCGCATCCGGTGGATCATGGCGTCCTGCCCGGCACCACCCGCATTCCCATGCTAGAAATCGCCCGCGAAATGGGGCTCGCCATCGAGGAGCGCCCGTTCACGCCTGAGGAATTGTTCGCCGCGCAAGAGGCCATGGTTTCGGCGGCGGGGACGCTGGTGCTGCCGGTGGTGGAAGTCGACGGCAGGGCGATCGGAGAGGGCCGTCCGGGCCCCATTGCCCTCGCCATTCACGAGGCCCATATCGCGCGGCTCAGGTCCACCTGAATGACTTACCGGCTGACGCCGGTAGGATCATGCAGAGGGGCTGAAGCCTTCCTTGCCGATATGCCGGTCGAGGTAACCCATGATGATGTCTTCGGTGATGTTGCCGGCAGTGGTTGAGAAGTAGCCTCGCCCCCAG
>JAYRPK010000261.1:0-4531 GCA_041911195.1 Novosphingobium sp.
CGCTCCGGCAAGGGCGAAGAGCGGCAGCGCCCAGACAGAAGCCGCCCCCAGCCACAGGCTGAGCACCGCCCCCAATGCGGCGCCCGGGGCCATGCCGAACAGGCCGGGATCGGCCAGCGGGTTGCGCAGATAGCCCTGCATCGCCGCGCCCGCGCCGCCCAGCCCCGCCCCCACCACCAGCGCGAGGCAGGCGCGCGGCAGGCGCAATTCGAACAGGATGACCAGGGCATTGCCGCCATCGGGCGCCAAGGGATCGATCCAGACGCGACCGGCGAGGAGCGACAAGGGCAGTGCCACGGCAATAGCGACAAGGAGCAGCAGGCACACGTTTCTCCCCTCCCGCTTGCGGGAGGGGCCGGGGGAGGGCTTGTTACGCAAGGTCACTGAACAGGCCCTCCCCTAACCCCTCCCGCAAGCGGGAGGGGAAATGCTTGGCGCACTTCGCCCAGCCGCTGCGCGGTGCGGGCCATGCTCGGCCCGCCGCACCACAGCAGCGACGGCTCCAGCTTCTCCCGCCGGGTGCCCTGCAGGGCCGCCAGCGCCGGATGCGCCAGCAGGCGGTCCTCCTGCGAGGCGAGGTTTCCGGCGGCAAGTATGACCTGCGGCGGATCGGCAAGCATCGTTTCGAGCGGCAAATAGTCAGCCTGCTTCATGCCCTTTTCGGCGGCTTGGTTGCGGAAGCCGGTGCGGCGCAGCAAATCGCCGATCAGCGAATCCGCGCCGGGCACGATGCCGCCCGATTGCCAGACAATCGCCGAAACTGGCCTGGCTCCCTCGGGCGGGGCAGCCTTTGCCAGGGCATTGTCGATCCGCGCCAGCAAGGCCTGCCCGCGCTCGGGATGGCCGGCGAGGCCGGCCAGTTGCATCACCTGCTCGCGGCTCTGCTCGACCGAATGGGCGATCGGCAGTTGCACCACAGCGATGTTCAGCCGCGCCAGCGCCGCCAGGGTGGGGGCGGGCACGAAGGAATCGGCAACGACCGTGTCCGGGCGCAGCGCCAGCACTTCCTCCAGCGAATTACCGACCGCCCGATACCGCCGCGCCGTGGCGAGGTCCATCGAGCTGGAGGCCGGATCCTGGCTCCAGGCGGAGATCGCCAGCAATTGGCCGGGGTCCGCCACCTCGGCGAGAACGGCGTCGCTGCAGGGGTTGAGGCTGACGATGGTGGGGGTGTGGCCGGGCACTGAGTCAGTCCCTGGCGCCCGCGCGCAGGCGGCCAGCGCCAGTCCCGCTGCGAGCGCCCAGCCACGCATCAGAACCGCGCCCTCACGCCGGCATAGGCCGAGCGGCCCGCAGTGCCATAGCCGGCGGCTGTCTGGTAATGCTCGCCGGTGACATTCTCGATGCGGCCATAGAGCTCGACCTGCCCAGTGACGGGCAGGCTCGCGCGCAGGGTCAGCAGGCCATGGCCGTCCAGCCGGGTGAAGTTCCCCGCATCGTCGAAGCTGTGCGACACCGCGCGCAGGTCCGCGCCCAGCGAGAGGTCGCGCAGCGGCGTGCGCCAGTCGGCGGACAGGCTGACGGCATGGCGCGGGCGGCGGGCAAGGTCAGTGCCGGTCACGCGATTGGTGGCCTTGACCATGCTGTAGGCGGCGCGGAGCGTCAGGCGATCCGTCGGCCTGCCGCCGGCTTCCAGTTCGATCCCCTCGGCGCGGGCGCGATTGACATTGTCATAGGTGCCGAACGGGCGGCCAGCGCAGATGCCGGTGCTCACTCCGAAGCAGGAGACGAAGTCGATCAGGTCGCGGCTGTCGCGGCGGAACAGAGTGAGCGCCGCGTGGAACGGCGCATTGCGATGGCCCTTCTCGATGCCCAGGTCGTAGCTGCGGCTGCGCTCGGGGCGCAGGGCGCTGTTGCCGAAATCGGACCAGAGCTGGAACAGCGTCGGCGCCTTGAAGCCCTCGCCATAGCTTGCGCGGATGCGCCAGCCTTGGGCGATATCGAAGTTGCCGTTGGCGCCGAAGGTCCACTGGCTGCCGAAACGGCTGTGGCTGTCGATGCGCAGGCCGGCGGCGAGGTTGAGGCCATTGCGTTCGTATTGCAGCAGGGCATGGCCGCTGGAGAGATTGGCGGTGCGGCGCGCGTCGAACGTGCTGGAAAAGCGAGTCCACTCGCTGTCCGCGCCGAAGATCAGGCTGAACCCGGAAGCAAGCCCGGCGCGCCCGGTCACATCGATGCGCTGGCTGCGGCCGAAGGTCTGGTAATTGGGCGCCGTGCCAAAGGTGGGATCGAAATAGGCGCGGCGGATGTCGCTGAGCGCATAGCCGGCATCCAGTTCGAGGCCCGATGAGCGGTACTGCAATCCGGCGCGGCCAGAGCTCTCCCGCGTGGTCTGGTATTCGGGCGTATCGGCGAAGGCATAGATTGGCGGCGGGAAACCGTCGATGTCCAGGCGCCCGTCGGTGTGACGCGCAACCAGCGTGGCGGTCAGGCCAGTCGCCAATGCGATGCGCCCCCGGCCGCCGATCCGCCACTGGCGGAAACCATCGGGCTCGGTTCCGCTTGCCGCCGAGGAAATGCCGTCGGTGCGGACATAGCCGCCCGAGAGCGTCAGCCCCCCGCGATCGCCGCTGATGCCGGCCGCAGCTTCCAGGTCCGCGCTGCCATGCGAGCCGCCTTCCGCCGACAGTTCGACGCCATTGAACTCGCGGCTGGTCACCGCCAGCACGCCGCCGATCGCCTGGCTGCCCCAGACCACGGAGTTCGAGCCGCGCAGCAGCTCCACCTTGCCAATGCCGCCAGACAGCAAGTTGCCCAGATCGTAGCCGCCGGCGGGCGAAGCAACATCGGCGGTGCGCACGCCATCGACCAGCACCAGCAATTGCTCTGCGTCCGCGCCGCGCAGCCTGAGGCCGGTGAAGCCGCCGAGCCCGCCGTTGCGGCTGAGCGTGACGCCGGGCAGGCGTTCCAGCGCGCGGGCAAGGTCGGGGCCCTGGACCTGGGCAATCTCGTCCGCGCCGATCACGCTGACCGATTGGCCGGTCTTGTCGACCGGCTGGTCCGCACCTGTGGCGACAACCACGATGCGATCGCCGGGCAAGCGATCGGACAGTTCAGTGGCATCGCCTGCGCCTGCCGCCATAGCGGGTATGGCAAAGCCAAGCGAACAACCCAGAAACAAGAGATATTTCACAGCAGAACCTCCATCATGAACGAACGCCGTTCATGGCGAGGCCGCCCGCGCGAAATCGCGGGCTCCTGCTTACATCCGGTACACCCCGCCCGGCTGCGGAACGACCGTCATGGGCAGGTCTCCTGGCTCCCGGATCGTCGCTTTGCGCCCGCCTTCCCGGCCAGATGGTCAGTGGCGTGTTGGGCGCATTGCTCCCCGGTCACAGTTGCGGGGTCAGCTTCGGAATGGACCGAATTCCCTCTTAGGTCCCTTGCGGGACAACCCGTGACGTAAGCGCGCCACTACGCTGCGCTGCAATATTTCGCAAGAAGGCTCCCCTCCGGCAAGCGGAATGGGGAATCCTTAACCGGTTTACCCTAGTGCCCAACCCTGTGCCGCTTCGGCACGCCGCGATCTTACCGGCTGCGCGGCCGGGCAATCGGAATTACGCGCGAAGGCGCGTAGCGACAGGCGAGTGCGAGTGAGCGAACTGCAGGCCCTTAATCCGGACTTTTCCGCAAGGCTGGCGGCCATGGCGAAGGCCCGGGCCGAGCGGCGCTGGATCAAGCCGCTGCTGGTGCTGCTGGCCGCCGTCACCGTCCCGGCGATCGCTGCGCCGGGCGAATGGGGCGGCGAGATCGGCAATGCCGGCAAGCGCGAAGTGGCGCTGCAGCCGATGCCGTTCGAACAGGCCGGCAGCAGCTTTCCGGGATCGGCCTTCTATTACCTTGCCAGCGCGGCGGACGAGCAGCGCATGGCCATTCCCGGCTTTGGCGAGGGCATCCATTCCGACGCCGAGGACGCGCCCGGCAGTTTCGATGCCCTGGCCGGGCCCGCTGCGCGCGCCCTGCGCGTCGACAACTCCGGCGTCGACCGCACCCGCGCCGAGCAATGCCTGACCGCCGCGGTCTATTATGAGGCGGCCAGCGAGCCCGATGCCGGTCAGCGCGCGGTGGCGCAGGTCGTGCTCAACCGGGTAGCCCACACGTCCTATCCCAACACGGTCTGCGGCGTGGTCTACCAGGGTTCGGAACGCTCGACCGGCTGCCAGTTCAGCTTCACCTGCGACGGATCGCTCGCCCGCGTGCCCAACCGCATGTTCTGGGAACGCGCCGCCAATGTCGCGCGCGCCGCGCTGTCCGGCTATGTCTATACGCCGGTGGGGCTTGCCACCCATTACCATACCTTCGCGGTGCATCCCTCGTGGAACGCGAAAATGATTAACGTCGCCAATATCGGCGCGCACCGCTTTTTCCGCATGCCGGGCGGAGCGGGCCAGCCGGGCGCGTTCCGCTTCGCCTATATCGGCGGCGAGCCGATGGCCGTGCCGCACCAGCGCAGCATGCAGGCCGACACGCGCCCCGATCCCGCGCTCGACCCGCTCGAAATGGCGCGCGCCTACGAGGCGGGCATGAAGGC
>JAYRPK010000262.1:0-4795 GCA_041911195.1 Novosphingobium sp.
TCGCCGTGTCGGCACCGTATTCCGCCAGCCGGGGGGCCTGGGAAAAGCGGCGGTCAAGTTCGATGGCATAGGGATCGACCAGAAGCTTGGCCGGATCGAACCACAGCCCCCGCTCCGGCGCCCACTCGCCACCGCTGCGGTAGCCATAACGCAGGCCGAGACGCTCCTGCGGCAATTCGGCCAGCCAGCACTCACCCTCGCGCCGCATCGCCACGCGGCTCTCCTCCTCCCCCTCGAACAGGCAGAGCCAGAGCTGCTCCGCCTCGGGCGAGCGCACTGCAAAGCGGCTCGCACCACCGCCAAGAGACGCGCCCAGCGGGAAATTCATGCCAATGCTTTGGCGGCGAGCCGCGTGTAGAGATCGGCATAGGCCTTGCCGCTGCGGGTCCAGGACCAGTCGCCGCGCATGCCGTTGCGCTGGATCGCCTGCCAGGTAGCCGGCTGGGCATAAAGCTCGACCGCCCGGCTGATCGCCAGGGCCAGCGCATCGCGGTGGACGCCGACGAACTGCACGCCAGTCGCCACGCCCGCACCGAGTGCAGCGAGATTGGCGTCGATCACGGTGTCCGCGAGGCCTCCGGTGCGCGCCACCACCGGCACGCAGCCATAGGCGAGGCCATAGAGCTGCGTCAGGCCGCAGGGCTCGAACCGGCTGGGCACCAGGATCGCATCGCCGCCGCCCTGCATCAGGTGGGAGAGGTTCTCGTCATAGCCGATGCGCAGGCCGAAGCGGCCGGGAAAGCGCGCGGCGGCTGCCTTGAGCTGTGTCTCGATCGCCGGCTCGCCAGTTCCCAGCAGGGCCAGCCGCCCACCAATACCGACAAGGTGATCGATGCAATCGGCTAGGACATCCATGCCCTTCTGCCAGGTCAGGCGGCTGACGGCGATGAACAACGGACCGTCGCCTTCATCCAGCCCGAATTCCGCCTCCAGCGCCCGCTTGTTGGCTGCACGGCGGGACAGGGTGCGGGCCGAATAGCTCTGCGGCAGATCAGGATCATGGGCCGGGTTCCACACTTCGGTATCGATGCCATTGACGATCCCGGATAGGCAGTCGTCCCGGCTGGCGATCACGCCTTCGAGACCCATGCCGAACTCAGGAGTGCGAATTGCGGCGGCATAGCTCGGGCTGACGGTAGTGATCGCATCGGCCGTCATCAGGCCCGCCTTGAGCAAGCTGACGCTGCCGTGGAATTCGGCCCCGTCGATTGACCAGGCCGCGTCCGGCAAGCCCAGCGAGGGAAAGACCTTCGCGTCGAAGCAGCCCTGGAAGGCCATGTTGTGGATGGTGATCACACCTGGCACTCGCTTGCCGCCAAATGGCGCGAAGCGCTGGTAGGCGAGTGCCATGGCCGCCTGCCAATCGTGAGCGTGGACCAGATCGAACTTCTTGCCCTTCACCGCCCCGCCGGCAATGTCCGCCGCTGCCCGGCCCAGCGCAGAAAAGCGCCGCCAGTTGTCCTGCCAGTCGGCGCCGGTGGCGCTGGCATAGGGGCTGCCCTTGCGGGAGAAAAAGCCGGGAGCATCGAGCACCAGCAACGGCACGCCGCCATGCTTTGCCGACAGCAGCCGCGCCGGCTCGGCAAAAAGGCTATCCCACTTGTGCACCTGCCGCGCGCGGCGGAGGGCCTGCAGCACCGCTGGATAGCCCGGCAGCATCGCCGTCATCGCCACGCCATGCGACGCCACGGCGGCGGGCAGCGCACCCGTGACGTCCGCCAGCCCGCCGGTCTTGACCAGCGGCGCCATTTCCGAGGCGACGGAGAGTACCGATAACGTCATGCCAGCCTGCTGATCATGTCCTTGTTGATCAGGCAAACTCCGCTCTCCGTCCGGCGAAAGCGCTTGGCATCCAGTTCCGGATCCTCGCCGACCACCAGACCTTCCGGGATGCGCACGCCGCTATCGATGATCACCCGGCTGAGCCGCGCCCCACGCCCGATGTTGCAATAGGGCAGGATCACCGCCTCGTTGACGCTGGAGAAGGAGCCCATCTTCACGCCCGTGAACAGCAGGCTGCGCTGCGCCAGCGCGCCCGAAACGATGCAATCCTGCGAGATCAGCGACGAAATCGCATGCCCGCGCCGCCCGTCCTCGTCGTGGACGAACTTCGCCGGCGCGGCGACGATCTGGTCCGTCCAGATCGGCCAGTCGCGGTCGTACATGTTGAGCCGGGGGACGACGTCGGTGAGGTCGAGGTTGGCCTCGAAATAGGCATCGAGCGTGCCGACATCGCGCCAGTATTCCTCGATTTCCTCGGCGGCGCGGATGCAGCTGTCGGTGAACTTGTGCGCCACCGCCTTCCCGTTCTTGACGATATAGGGGATGATGTCGCCGCCGAAGTCGCGGTTCGATCCCGGCGTCGCCACATCGCGGCGCAATTGCTCGAACAGGAACTTGGTCTCGAACACATAGATGCCCATGGAGGCGAGCGACATGGCCGGATTACCGGGCATGGCGGGCGGGTTCTTCGGCTTCTCGACGAACTGGGTGATGACGCTGTTCTCGTCCACCGCCATGACGCCGAAGCCGGATGCGTCCTTCCTGGGCACCACCATGCAGCCAACGGTGACATCCGCCCCGGAATTGACGTGCTGGCGCAGCATCAATTCGTAGTCCATCTTGTAGATGTGATCGCCCGCGAGGATCACCATGTACTTGGGCGCATAGCTCTCGATGATGTCGATGTTCTGGTAGACGGCATCGGCGGTGCCTTCGTACCAATGGACCTCGTCGATGCGCTGCGAGGCGGGGAGGATGTCGAAGCTCTCGTTACGCTCGGGCCGCATGAAGTTCCAGGCGCGCTGCATGTGGCGGATCAGCGAGTGCGCCTTGTATTGCGTGGCTACGCCGATGCGGCGGATGCCCGAATTGATCGCGTTCGACAGGGCGAAGTCGATGATCCGGCTCATGCCGCCGAAATAGACCGCCGGCTTGGCGCGGTTACCGGTGAGTTCCATAAGCCGGCTGCCGCGCCCGCCCGCCAGCACATAGGCCATGGCGTCGCGCGCCAGCGGCTGTTCGTATGAATCGCGCATCCAAAGTCCCCCTTCAACCTTCCCATTCCAGCATGATCGTCGCCAGCGGCGGCAGCACTACCAGCGCCGCTCCGCCACTCGCCTTGACCGAACCCAGGTTGCCCTTGCCACTGCCGCCATAGGCTGCTGCATCCGAATTCAGGACCTCGCGCCAGGTTCCGTCGTGCGGCAGCGGCAGGCGATAGCTATCGTGCAGCGCAGGGGTCATGTTGCTGACCACGGCCACCGGCTTCGCACCCGGAGCCTTGCGCAGCCAGGCGAAAACCGAGGCCTGGGCATCATCGACCACCAGCCATTCGAACCCTTCCGCCTCGCAGTCGCGGGCATGGAGCGCGGGCTTCTCGCGGTAAATCCGGTTGAGATCGCGCACCAGGCTGCGCACGCCTTCATGCGCCGGGGCCTCGCGCAGTTCCCAGTCAAGCGCACGCTCCTCGCTCCACTCGCGGCGTTGCGCGAACTCCTGCCCCATGAACAGAAGCTTCTTGCCGGGATAGCCCCACATCAGCGCATAGTAGGCCCGAAGGTTGGCGAACTTCTGCCAGTCATCGCCCGACATCTTGTTCAGCAGGCTGCCCTTGCCGTGGACGACCTCGTCGTGGCTCAGCGGCAGGACGAAGTTCTCGGCGAAGGCATACATCAGCCCGAAGGTGATGTCGTCGTGATGATAGCGGCGGTGGATCGGCTCGCGTGCCATGTACTTCAGCGTATCGTGCATGAAGCCCATGTTCCACTTGAACCCGAAGCCCAAAGTCGTCTTGGGCCCGCCCTCATGTGCCGGGAGGGTCACGCCGGGCCATGCGGTGCTTTCTTCGGCGACAGTGAACACGCCGGAGTGGGTGCCGTAGAGCGCCTTGTTCATCGCCCGAAGGAAGTCGACCGCCTCCCAGTTCTCCCTCCCGCCTTCCATGTTGGGCAGCCAGTCGCCAGCCTCTCGCGAATAGTCGCGGTAGAGCATCGAGGCGACGGCATCCACGCGCAGGCCGTCGACATGATAGCGCTCGGCCCAGAACAGCGCATTGTTGACGAGGAAGGCGGAAACTTCGCGCCGGCCGAAGTTGTAGATCGCCGTGTCCCAGTCGGGATGGTGGCCAAGGCGCGGATCCTCGTGCTCGTAGAGCGCGGTGCCGTCGAAACGGGCGAGGCCGTGCTCGTCGGTCGGGAAGTGGGCCGGCACCCAGTCGATCAATACCCCGATCCCCGCCCTGTGCGCCCCGTCGACGAAGCGCGCAAAGCCCTGCGGCTCGCCGAAGCGCGCGGACGGGGCATAGAGGCCGGTGGTCTGGTAGCCCCAGCTCGGATCGTAGGGATGCTCGGAGACCGGCAGGAACTCGATGTGGGTGAAGCCCATGTCGGCGACATAGGGGATCAACCGCTCGGCCAGCTCGTCCCAGGTCAGGAACCAGTCGTGTTCGTTTCTCCGCCAGGAACCCGGGTGGACCTCGTAGATCGACACCGGCTCGCGGCGCGGATCGACGCTGGTCCAGTGCGCGCGGTGCGCCTCGTCGCCCCAGTCGGGCGTGGTCGGATCGGCGGTGATCGAGGCGGTTTTGGGCCGCAGTTCGGCGGCAAAGGCATAGGGATCGGCCTTGAGGGGCAGCACCTTTCCGTCGGGGCCGACTATGCGGAACTTGTAGGCCCTGCCCGGCCCGATGTCGGGAATGAAAAGTTCCCAGACGCCGATGTCCGTGCGGCGGCGCATCGGGTGTCGGCGGTGGTCCCAGTCGTTGAAGTCGCCGACCAGACTGACCGTGCGCGAA
>JAYRPK010000263.1:0-1539 GCA_041911195.1 Novosphingobium sp.
AGCGCGTCAGGGCTTATCTCGCCCGGATTGGCCTGAATCGCGAGGCCCGGGTCGCGATAACGAACTCCGTCCGTTTCCTCGCCGACAACATGATCGCACCACTGGGCGATCAGCTCGCTGCGGGCAGGGGCGCGAAAGCCGATGGAATAGGTCATGCAGCCATCGCCCAGGGCCACGCCATTATGGGCAAGGCCGGGCGGCAGGTAGAGCACGTCGCCCGCCTCCAGCACCCATTCCTCGCTCGCCTCGAACTGCGCTAGCAGGCGCAGGTCTTCGTGCGGCAGCAGGGGCGTTGCCGCATCGCACATCTCCCCCACCTGCCACAGCCGCCTGCCCGCCCCTTGCACAAGGAACACGTCGTACTGGTCGAAGTGCGGGCCGACCCCGCCAAGGTCGCTGGCATAGCTGACCATGACATCGTCGATCCGCCAATTCGGGATGAAGCGAAATGCCGCCATCAGCGCGGCCACATCGGGGTGGTGCTGGTCGACCGCCTGGACCAGCAGAGTCCACGGCATGGCTCCCAGCGACTCGAACCGGTCCTCGGGGAACGGCCCGTGCTCCAGGCTCCAGCCATCGGGCCCCCGCACCACCAGCCGGGATTCGACGCCTTCCTCCAGCGCCAGCCCGGCCAGCTCGTCCGGTTCGAGCGGATTGACCCACTGTTGCCAAGCACCGCGGATCAGCAGCGGGCACCTCTGCCAGTGATCGCGCAGGAACGCGGCGGGATCGAAGTCAGCGAACAGCATGGGGCAGCAACCGCTCAGCGCTGCTTCTTCGCCTTGGGCGCGGTGAAATCCGGGTCCTTGTTCGCCACCCAGTCGACGAACTTGCGCACCGCCGGGTGAGCCAGCAGGCCCTCGACGTCCATCCCGTGGCGCTGCAACTCGGAATTGGTGAAATTGGAGATCAGCGTCTGCTGGCAGATCGGATGCATCGGCACGACATCGCGCCCGCCCCGGCTCTTGGGCACGGGATGGTGCCAGACGATGGTCTCGCCGGTAGGCCGCCCGCACAGCCAGCACGGCACGACGGGCGCGGGCGCCTCTTCCTCGCGCTGCATGTCTCCATAGGGATCGCGATGTTTGCGCGCCATGTGCCTGCCTTGGTTGCCTGTTTTGCTGGACGGACCTTTAGGGGGTTCGGGGTGGACTGCAATGACTGCTGCGGGATCGTTTCCGTGACAGCGACGAACGCGCCCGCGCCTGCAATTGGGGCATCGAGGACCTCAACAAGATCTGCAAGCTGGAAGAACTGGCCAAGGGCGACTGCATCTTCGCCGCGACCGTTGTGACGGACGGCCCGCTGCCGCAGGGCGTGAAGCGGCTGAAGGGCAGCTTGATGACCATCGAGAGCGTGGTGATGAGTACGAGCTCGGGAACGGCGCGTGGGGTTAAAGGCGAGCAACGGAAAGCACGGTAAAACTCACTAAGCGCAATATTGCATTCCCATCCCGCCCGGCTAAAGCCCGCGCGGGGACCCTCGGGCGAAAAGGCAGCGCGCATGAAACTTCTGGCCGGCAACAGCAACCCGCCGCTG
>JAYRPK010000264.1:0-11720 GCA_041911195.1 Novosphingobium sp.
ACCAGGTCATGGCCTGGATCGGAGCGGAGGACGCCGTGCTGGCAGCCCTCCGGGGTAGGTTGGGTAATTAACCCGCCGTCGCGGCGATCACCGCGATGCAGGCGCCCCAGAACAGCAGCAGCACCGGCAGGATCAGCACCTGCACGCTGGCTTCAAAGGCCGTCAGCGGGCCGCTGAGCGTCTGGATGCCGCGATTGGCGAACTGACCCCAGCTCAGCGGCTTCGAATCGTTCGACGGGCCCATCGATGCCCACCGGCCGGCCAGGCCGAAACCGAAGATCACCGATCCGACGATCACCGCCATCGGCATCAGCAGTTCGGAATTGTGGAACAGCGCCGTCAGCACCGCGAGGAACGCGAGATAGAAACCGACCGTCGCCAGATAGAGCCCCTTGGGCAGGCCGAAAGTGCGGTCCACCTTGGTGCGGACCGGCGCATCGCTGACAGTGGCGACGGCGGCAAGATCGGCGCTGGCAATACGTTCTGACATGGCTTTATCTCCTGTGTTTGGGAGGGCCATGGCTTGCCGCCGGCGCGGCGGCCTTGACGGAAATCAATTATTTGGGGGGAGATTCACGCCCAGCGGCGGATGTCCTCGAAATCCTGCTCGCGCGGCTGGACCCAGCGCCATTGGCCGCCCGCCAGCTCGCGCTTCCAGAACCACGATTCGCTCTTGAGGTGGTCCATGGCGAATTCCGCCGCGGCAAAGGCATCGCGGCGGTGGCGCGCGGCGGAGGCGACCAGCACGATGGGATCGCCCGGATGCATCACGCCCGAGCGGTGGACGATCAGCAGGCCTTCCAGCGCCCAGCGCCGACGCGTGTCTTGCGCCAGCGCCTGCATGCCGGGCAGGGTCAGCGGTTCGTAATGCTGCAGTTCGAGCGCCTCCACCCCCTCTCCCGCGCGCACCTGGCCGATGAAGCTGGCGACGCCGCCGGCCTCGCCATGGGCGGCGCTGAACGCGGCGATTTCAGCGGCGGGATCGAAGTTTTCGGTCAACAGGCGGACCTGGCTGTCCATCTCAGCCTCCGCTGACGGGTGGCAGGAATGCCACTTCGTCGCCATCCGCCAAGGCAATGCCTGCGCGATCGGCAAGCAGAGCCCCATTGACCGCAATCCTTACGCGCGGCGCCCGCAAGGCCTCTGCCAGCTCGGGTTCGAGCAGATCGAGCAGCGCGTCGAGCGACCCGGCCCCAGCCACTTCGCGCTCTCCCGCACCGGCCACGTCTTCCAGCCGACCGAGAAACACCAGCTTCATCGCCATGTCAGCCGCCGGTCATCGACATATGTCGCGCAAGCGCCGGGGCGCCGCCGGGCTTGTCGATGACGAAATGGTGCCGCTGCGGCTTGATCCGCATGGCCAGGTCGAGCGCCTCGTCCAGCGCGGGGCCCGGCTCGTCCGAACGCAGCGCAGCGCGCAGGTCCACCCGCTCGTTGCCGCCAAGGCAGGCATAGAGCTGGCCGGTGGCGGTGACGCGGATACGGTTGCAGCCGTCGCAGAAATTGTTGGTCAGCGGCGTGATGAAGCCCAGCCTGCCGCCGGTCTGTGCCACGTCGACATAGCGCGCCGGGCCGCCGGTGCGGTGGGCGCTTTCGGTCAACGTCCAGCGCTGCTCCAGCTTCTCGCGCACCGCGGAGAGCGGCAGGTAGTGGTCGAAGCGATCCTGCTCGACCTCGCCCAGCGGCATGACTTCGATCAGCGTCATGTCGAATTGCTGGCCATGCGCCCATTCGACCAGCTCGGGGATTTCCTCCTCGTTGATCCCCTTGAGCGCGACGGTGTTGAGCTTGACCTTGAGGCCGGCCGCTTTCGCCGCCGCGATCCCTTCGAGCACCTGCGGCAGGCTGTCGCGCCGGGCGAGGCTGGTGAAGCGATCCCGGTCCAGCGTATCGAGCGAAATGTTCACCCGCCGCACCCCGGCGGCGCGGATGGCATCGGCGAATTCGGCAAGGCGAGTCGCATTGGTGGTGAGGGTCAGCTCTTCAAGCCCGTACCCAAGTTTGCGGCCCAGCGCCTGCACCAGCTCGATCATGTCGCGCCGCACCAGCGGTTCGCCTCCGGTCAGGCGGATCTTGGTGATGCCCCGGGCGATGAAGCCCAGCGCCATTTCATGCAGTTCCTCAAGGCTCAACACTTCGGCGCGCGGCAGGAAGACCTGGCGTTCAGGCATGCAATAGGAACAGCGCAGGTCGCAGCGATCGGTCACCGACAGGCGCAGGTAAGTGATCCTGCGCTGGAACTGGTCCACAAGAGGTGCGGCGCTGCTCATGTGCGCATTATGCGCCGCCTGCCCCCTCGGCGTCCAGTGGCCAATATTGGCCCGTCACGCCGGGGGCATTGGCGAGATAATCGAGCGCAGCGGCCACGGCCGCCTCATCGTCGGAGGCGATGGCGTTGACGCGCCGGGGGGCATGCTCGCGGGCAAGGCTTTGGACCACGGCAAGGCGCCAGGCGCGATGGGTGTGATCGGCGGGGGGGAAGAGGAGTAAAAGATCCTCCCCTGCAAGGGGAGGACCGATGCGCGCGAGATCTTCCAGAACCTCCGGCAGCACCCGCGCATGAAATTCCGCCGCCGCCGCCAGCGCCGCTTCCGGCAACCGGCCCAGCCGCAGCAGCGCCATCAGCGGCGCTCCCGCGTCAGGGAAATGCCGATCTTCTCGCCGTTCTCCGAAATCGCCAGCTTGATGATCTTCACCGTCACTGCCTCCACCCTGTCGTCCTGCAGGAACAGGGTTTCGCAGATGTGATCGGCCACTGCCTCGATCAGCTTGAAATGCACGCCCACCGGCAGCGCCTCGGACGCTGCGAACTTCAGGTCCATGTAGTTCTTGCTGGCCTTGAGCGGCGTATCGGGCAGGTAACGCTCCGCCACTTTGAGTCTGGCCTGGATGGTGATGCGCAAGGGCTGCGGCCGGCCGGTCTCCTCGGAATAGATTCCGGTGAGCACGTCGGTCTCGAAGTCCGCGACTTCCAGGATCAGGGTGTCTGCCATGGCGAGGCAGGCGGATGACACCGGAACGGGTGAATGTCCACTCCCGCAACGACAGCCAGCCCGGCGGTGTGGCAAAAGTCACCGGCCCGCCGAGGCATGCGCCACAGAACGGTGCGGCCATTTGGATGCACACAGGGCCACCCAAAGATCAAACCGTTCGAAACCAGCAATCGACACGCGAAGGAAGAAGGAAGGTGAATCATGCGAGGAATTGTCAGAAAAATAGTCCTGGTTGGCGCGTTCGCTCTCATCGCTCCCGAGGCGATGGCGCAATCCGGCAACGACGGCGCGGAGCAAGCCGATCTGTGCGTGAAGCCGGCGACCAGGCAAATGGCGTCGCTTTGCCGCGCCTCGGCCCTGTTGCGAGGGCGTTGGACCGCGCAGAATTACGGCGGGACGATCGAAATTGCGATGCAGCCCGATGGCACTCTCGCCGGAAAAATCGTCGATCCCAGCAGATACATGCGCGATCACAACTACAGGCAGGGCATGGTCTTCCTGCGCGGCTGGAGGCCGCGGGGCGGCAGTTCCGTGTGGGCCAGCTATGCCATGGGCGGAGAAGTATTCGTTCCCAGGCAACCCAATTACCGTCCCGACGAGTACGCCGGGCGCGATAGCTGGAACAAGGGCGGCGTGGTCCACGTCGGCACGGCGCGGCCGCTGCTGCTGTCCCTGCCGGGCTCGAACTGGTTCTCGAATTCGCACTATTTCGTGCGCGCGGAGCCGCTTTAGGAAGCCAGCCGGACTGGCGAAAGCAAGTTACGGGTTCCCAGTCCAGCGCGCGAAAATGGCGGTCGGCAGCAGTCGGCCGCCCCCTTTGTCATTGGCCCCCTCCTCGCGCACGGCAAGGTCGCCATGTTCGATCTTGCCGGGCAGGTCGGCGAAATGCTCGGCCAGCAGGCCGCCGATCGCCAGCGACGACATGCGCACGGCATAGACGGTGAGGAACAGGAAGCGGCTGTCAGAATCGAGCAGGCGGCGGCAATTGGCGATCAGGCCGGGCAGGTGCTCCTCCAGCCGCCAGACTTCGCCCTCCGGCCCGCGACCGAACTTGGGCGGATCTAGGATGATCCCGTCGTAGCGCCGCTCCCGCCGCACTTCGCGCGCGGCGAACTTGGCGGCATCGTCGACCAGCCAGCGGATCGGGCGATCCTGCATGCCGGACAGCGCGGCATTCTCCCGCGCCTGGGCGACGGACTTTTTCGAGGCATCAACGTGAGTGACCGGGCCGTACTGGCTGAGGGCAAGCGTGCCGACGCCGGTGTAGCCGAACAGATTGAGGGTCGCGGCGTCACCGCGGCCGGAAAGCTGCTCGCCCATCCAGTTCCACACCGGGGCCATGTCCGGGAAAAAGCCGAGGTGGCGGAACGGCGTACACTGCGCATTGAAGCGCACCTCTCGCCAGCCCAGTTCCCAGCCCTCTCGCGGCACTTGCTGGTCGAAACGCCACTTGCCGCCGCCGTCCTCGTCCGAGCCAGGGACGAATTCGCCATGCGCATCCCAGTCGGCCAGCCGCGGGGTCCACATGGCCTGCGGTTCGGGCCGGATGAAGCGGTAAGGGCCGTAGCGTTCGAGCTTGCGGCCGTGGCCGCTGTCGACGAGGCCGTATTCCTGCCAGCCCTCGCCCGCCAGGATCAGGGGATCGGGGACGAGGTCAGCCAACTCCCGGCTCCAGATTCCCCTCCCGCTTGCGGGAGGGGCTAGGGGAGGGCTTGTTATCCCAGCGTCGCGTAACAGGCCCTCCCCCGACCACTCCCGCAAGCGGGAGGGGAGAAAGAGGCACGCCTGCTTGCGCGGCGGTGTTCCTCACCCCTTGGGCACCGCATGCGCGCAGACATAGTCCGCCACCGCCGCATAGTCGCCTGGCAGCTCGACCAGCCGCTCCTCGCGCTGGAACAGGTCGCCCATGCGCGAGGGCAGTGCGGGGCGCTGGCCGGTCGCGCGCTCGACTGCTTCGCGGAACTTGGCCGGATGGGCCGTCGCCAGCGTCACCATGGGCACGCCTTGCGGCAGCCCCGCCTCGCGCGCGGCGTGCAGGCCGCAGGCGGTGTGCGGGTCGATCAATTCGCCGCTGGCATCCCAGGCCCAGCGGATCGCCCGGCTCATCTGCTCGGCATCGGCCCGCTCGGACGAGAACAGCGCCGCCGCGCCCTCGCGCTGCATATTGGTGAGCTGCATCGCCTTGGTGCTTTCGAAACCCGCCATCTGCGCGGCCAGTGCCTTGCCGTCGCGCCCGCCGAGGTCGAACAGCAGCCGCTCGAAGTTCGAGGAGACCTGGATGTCCATCGAGGGCGCGGCGGTGGGCGTCACTGTTCCAGCAGAGTAATCGCCATTGGTCAGCGCGCGGTGGAGGATGTCGTTGACATTGGTGGCGACGATCAGCCGCTCCACCGGCAGCCCCATTTGCGCCGCCACGTATCCGGCAAAGACGTCGCCGAAATTGCCGGTCGGCACTGAAAAGGCCACCTTGCGGTACGGCGCGCCCAGTTGCAGCGCGGCGGCGAAATAATAGACCACCTGCGCCATCAGCCGCGCCCAGTTGATCGAATTGACCGCGCCCAGGGTGAAGCGGCTGTTCATCGCACTGTCGTTGAACATGCGCTTCACCATCGCCTGGGCATCGTCGAAGGTGCCCTCAATGGCGAGGTTGTGAACATTGGGGGCGAGCACCGTGGTCATCTGCCGGCGCTGGACGTCGCTCACCCGCCCGCGCGGGTGGAGCATGAAAATGTCGATTCCGGCGCGGCCCGCCACGGCATCGATCGCCGCCGAGCCAGTGTCGCCGCTGGTCGCGCCGACGATGGTCAGGTGATCACCGGTGCGGCTCAGGAATTCCTCGAAGAACAGCCCCAGCAATTGCAGCGCCACGTCCTTGAAGGCCAAGGTAGGCCCGTGGAACAGCTCGAGCAGCCAGTGCTGCTCGTCGAGCTGCTCCAGCGGCGTCACCGCCTTGTGGGCGAAGCGGCCATAGGCCTGGGTGGTAAGCTCGAGCAAGCGCTCGGCCGTCAGGCTGTCGCCGACGAAGGGCTGCATGATCCGCTGCGCCAGCGCGGCATAGGGCAGGCCGGCCATCTTGGCGATTTCGGCCTCGGTGAAGCGGGGCCAGGTTCGCGGCAGGTAGAGACCGCCGTCATTGGCAAGGCCGGCCAGCGTCGCCCCGGCAAAGTCGAGCGCCGGTGCGCTGCCTCTGGTGGAGATGTATTCCATGGTGGGGGCGGTTAGCCGGGGGGAGCCCGCTTATCAATCCTCCCCGGCACGGGGAGGATTTTCGCGCAGCCGCTTCCTCAAGGCCAGCGCATAGATCGCCAGCGCCGTCAGGGCGAACAGGAACCACTGCACCGCATAAGACAGGTGGTTGTTGGGGATGTCGCGCGGATCGGGCAGGGCATTGGCTTCCTGGCCAGGGACAAGCGGCGTGGTGGCGACCAGCTTGAACCTGTCGGCATTGTTCGCCGGGGCCAGCACGCCCTGCACCCTGCCGCCGCGCCATTGCGGCGCATTGGGCGCGCGGGTCCAGCCAGTGACGACATCGAAGGCAACGATCGGCTGTTCGTCCGGGGGATAGCTCGCGGACGACTCGGGCAGCAGGCAGAGCACCACGTGGGCAAAGCCCGGCTCGCCCTTGAGATTGCGCCCGCTGACCGCGCGGGGATTGCTGACGGCGCTGCAGGTGGCGCTGGCGTGGCGGAACAGCACGGCCTCGGCCAGTTCGGGCCGCCTGGGCAAGGGCACTTCCGCCGAGAATGCCTGCGCCGCCTGATAGCGCGCCAGCATCGCTTCCTTCTGGTGCATCCGGTCAAGCTGCCAGAAGCCCAGCCGCACCATCACCGCCACTGCGGCGAGCACGACCACAGTGGCAATCACCGGGATCCGCTTGAGGTTCACTTCTTCAGCCGCCCTTCCCCCGCCCGGCGCTTGTATTCGGCCGCCAGCAGCGCCGCCTTGCCGGCGCGCAGGCCCCAGATCACGGCGGCGGCGGTGATCGGCACCCACAGCACGATGTGAACCCAGAACGGCGGGTTCCACGCCAGTTCCACCGAAATCGCCAGCACCGTCACCAGTGCGCCGATGATCAGCGTGAGGAAGGCCGCCGGCCCGTCGCCGACATTGAACTGGTCATAGTCCAGCCCGCAGGCCCGGCACCTGGGCGCGAACCTGGCCAGCCCGTCGAACAGCGTGCGGCCGCCGCATTCGGGGCACAGTGCGAAAAGGGCAGCCGAGGCGATCCCCGGCTGCCCTTTCGTTTCCGGATTGCTGCCGGTCATCAGTGGATCGGATAGCCCCAGCCGCCCCAGACATAGACGGCGACGAACAGGAACAGCCAGACCACGTCGACGAAGTGCCAGTACCACGCCGCCGCCTCGAAACCGAAGTGCTGGCGGGGGGTGAAGTGGCCCTTGTAGGCGCGGAAGAGGCAGACGATCAGGAAGATCGTTCCAACGATGACGTGGAAGCCGTGGAAGCCCGTCGCCATGTAGAAGGCGGAGCCATAGGTGTTCTTGCCGAAGCCGAACGGCGCGTTGGCATATTCGTAGGCCTGGATCGAGGTGAACAGCAGGCCCAGAAGGATGGTGAGCCACAGGCCGGTCTTCAGGCTCTTGCGGTCATTGTGCAGCAGCGCGTGGTGCGCCCAGGTGACCGTGGTGCCCGAGCACAGCAGGATCATGGTGTTGAGCAGCGGCAGGTCGAACGCGTCCATCACCGCTTCGATATCCTTGGGCGGCCATTGTCCGCCTACGGATTTCGCGATTTCCGAGGGAAACAGCGAGAAATCGAAGAAGGCCCAGAACCAGCCGACGAAGAACATCACTTCCGAAGCGATGAACAGGATCATGCCATAGCGCTGGTGAAGCTGAACCACCGGGGTGTGATCGCCGGCATGGGCTTCGTTGACGATCTTGACGAACCACTGGAACATGACCGCCAGCAGCATCGCCAGGCCCAGCCAGGGAACGACAACGCCGCCCGGCAGCTTGTGCATGTAGAGCACCAGGCCGCTGGTCATGGTCAGCGCGCTGACCGCCAGGGCAAGCGGCACGATATCGGGCGGCAGAATGTGAAAATCGTGGTTCTTGGTACCGGCCATGGCTGCTTGGTCCCTGTTTCGATTCCTTGCGGCGCGCGCCGCGAGCGTGATGTTTCGAGGGCCCCTTAACCGCCCGATCGGGTGCGGTCCAGAGGCTTGGCGGCTGTCTGGTGATTCTGGTGGAAAGTATAGCTCAGCGTGATGGTGTCGATGTCCTTCGCTTCGGGATCGTCCTTGATCGCGGGATCGACGTAATAGACCACCGGCATGCGGACTTCCTCACCCGGCTTGAGCGTCTGCTCCTCGAAGCAGAAGCACTGGACCTTGTTGAAATAGCGGCCCGCCTGCTCCGGTTCGACATTGAAGGTCGCCCGCCCGGTCACCGGCTGGTCGGAATTGTTGACCGCGTGGAAGAAGGCCATGTGGCGCCCGCCCAGCCGCACCGTGTCGCGCGCGGCCTCGGGCGTGAAGGTCCAGGGCATGCCGCGCTCGATATTGGCGTCGAAGCGGACAGTCACTTCGCCGTCCGCCAGCCTGACAGCCGCCGCCTCGTCCGCGCTGGCGCGGCGGGTGGTGCCGGCATAGCCGGTAACCTCGCAGAACAGGCGGTAAAGCGGAACCGAGGCATAACCCAGCCCCAGCATCGCCAGTGCGCCGCCAAGCGCGATCAGTCCAACCTTGCGGTTGCGGCGATCGATCGGGGCGGCGGGGATACTGGCGGCCATGGCTCAGCTCATCTTCACGAAGGAAACGAAATAGACGAGCAGCACGAAGAACCCGAGCGTCAGGGCCAGGACCCGGTTGCGGCTGCGCCGGATGCGCTCCTGTTCCTTGTCGGGATCGGTTGGATCGGTCATGCGATTACTCCTTGCACCGCCAGCCAGCGATCCGCAACCAGCGCCGCGAAAATCGCGAAAAGATAGATCACCGAATAGCCGAAAAGTTGTTTTTCGGGCTTCATGGAATCGCCTTCCACCGAGCGGCGCAGGCCGACTCGCAGCGAGAGGAGGAGGAACGCGCCGGTCAGCGCCAGGGCGGCAATGCCATAGACCGCCCCCGTCCCGCCGATCCACCAGGGCAGCGCCGCCAGGGGCAGCAGCAGCGCGGTGTAGAGCAGTATCTGCCGCCGTGTGGAGACTTCGCCCGCCACCACCGGCATCATCGGAATGCCGACCTTGGCGTAGTCCGACTGGACGAACAGCGCGAGCGCCCAGAAGTGCGGCGGGGTCCACATGAAGATGATGGCGAAGAGCAGCACCGGCATCAGGGTGATCTGCCCGGTTACCGCCACCCAGCCGATCAGCGGCGGAAAGGCCCCGGCGCCGCCGCCGATGACGATGTTCTGCGGCGTGCGCGGCTTGAGCCAGATGGTGTAGACCACGGCATAGTAGACAATCGAGACGGCGAGGATCGAAGCGGCCAGCCAGCCCACGGCAATGCCCATCAGCAGCACCGCGGCGACCGAAAGGATCACGCCGAAATCGCGGGCATGGGTGCGCTCCAGCTTGCCGGCGGGAATCGGGCGCGCCTTTGTGCGCTTCATCCCGGCGTCGAGATCGGCTTCCCACCACATGTTGAGCGCCGCCGCCCCGCCCGCGCCCATTGCGATGCACAGCACGGCGACAAAACCGAGCAGCGGATGGATATGGCCGGGCGCCGCCAGCAATCCGCACAGGCCGGTGAAGATGACAAGGCTCATCACCCTGGGCTTGGTCAGGGCGAAGAAATCGCGCCATTCGGCGGGGAGAGGAACACCCCCGCGAAGCTGGGGGTCTCCAGACTCCCCTCCCGCTTGTGGGAGGGGTTGGGGGAGGGCCTGTTTCATATTATCCAAACGATACGAAAAGGGAGGGCCAACATGCCCTCCCGCGAAAATGAGTCACGTGCCTCATTTCGCCCCCTCCCGCAAGCGGAAGGGGGAGTTTCGGAGACCGGCCGCTTCGCGGCGGCCAATCTCAATGGTGCCCCTTGTCCTCGATGACCGGAAGCGTTTCGAACTGGTGGAACGGCGGCGGGCTGGACAGGGTCCATTCCAGCGTGTTGGCGCCTTCGCCCCAGGGATTGTCCGCAGCCTTCTTGCCGGCGAGGAACGCGTAGGCAATGTTCACGAAGAACACCAGGGTGCCGACCCCGACCAGGGTGTAGCCCCACTGGGTCGAGAGGGTGTTCCAGTGCTCGTAGGCCGGGGTGTAGTCCGGATAACGGCGCGGCATGCCCTGCAGCCCGAGGAAGTGCATCGGGAAGAAGACCACGTTGACGCCGACGAAGTAGAGCCAGAACTGGACGTGGCTGAGGAACTCGGAGTGCATCCGGCCGCTCATCTTCGGGAACCAGTAGAAGAACCCGCCGAACAGCGAGAACACCGCACCCATCGACAGCACGTAGTGGAAGTGCGCGACGACGAAGTAGGTATCGTGCACCACATCGTCCACGCCGCCGTTGGCGAGATAGACGCCGGTGACGCCGCCCACGGTGAACAGGAAGATCATGCCGATCGCCCAGACCATCGGCGACTTGAACGAGAGGCTGCCGCCCCACATGGTCGCGATCCACGAGAAGATCTTGATGCCGGTCGGCACCGCGATGACCATGGTCGCCGCGGTGAAGTACATCTTCGTGTTCACCGACATGCCGGTGGTGTACATGTGGTGCGCCCAGACGACGAAGCCGACCACGCCGATGGCGACCATGGCATAGGCCATGCCGAGGTAGCCGAACACCGGCTTCTTCGAGAAGGTCGAGACGATCTGGCTGATCATGCCGAAGCCCGGCAGGATCATGATGTAGACTTCGGGGTGGCCGAAGAACCAGAACAGGTGCTGGTAGAGCACCGGATTGCCGCCGCCGGCCTGATCGAAGAAGGTCGTGCCGAAGTTGCGGTCGGTGATCAGCATGGTGATCGCCGCGGCGAGCACCGGCAGCGACAGTAGCAGCAGGAACGCGGTGACCAGTTCGGACCAGACGAACAGCGGCATCTTGTGCAGCGTCATGCCCGGCGCGCGCATGTTGAAGATGGTGGTGATGAAGTTGATCGCGCCCATGATCGAGCCGGCGCCGGCAAGGTGCAGCGCGAAGATGCCGAAGTCGACCGCGGGCCCTTGCGAGCCATAGGTCGAAAGCGGGGCATAGACCGTCCAGCCGGTACCCGCGCCCATGCCCGTGCCGCCCGGCAGGAAGGCCGAGACGCCCAGCGAGCAGAAGCCGGCGAAGGTCATCCAGAACGACAGGTTGTTCATCCGCGGGAAGGCCATGTCGGGCGCGCCGATCATGATCGGAACGAACCAGTTGCCGAAGCCGCCGATGACCGCGGGCATGACCATGAAGAACACCATGATCAGGCCGTGAGCGGTGATCAGGGCGTTCCAGGTGTGCAGGGTCTGGTCGAAATCGGGGTTAACCGCACCGAAGAAGCGCGCGATGTCGCCCAGGTACTGGATCCCCGGATGGGCCAGCTCAAGCCGCATCAGGCCGGAAACGGCGCCGCCGACAACCCCCGCGAAAACCGCGAAGATCAGATAGAGCGTGCCGATGTCCTTGTGGTTGGTCGACATGAACCAGCGGGCGAAAAAGCCCGGCTTGTGATCATGATCGGCATGGGCGTGCCCATGATCGTCATGAGCATGGAAGTGGTCGGCGGTGGTGGCCATGATCTGCGAACCTTGTTCTGAAATGCGGGCTTAGGCGCCGGGCGCCGGAGAAGC
>JAYRPK010000265.1:0-5131 GCA_041911195.1 Novosphingobium sp.
CTCGCGGTCGAGGCGATGCGCGCCGGGGCGACCGACTACCTGATCAAACCGGTCGCGCCCGACCGGCTGATGCAGGCGCTGCGGGCCGCCACCACTCGCGAGACGCCGCGCGACGAGCTGGCTCCGCTGACCGAGAAAATGCCGTCCAACCCCGATTTCGAATCGATGATCGGCGCGGCCCCCACTTTCCGTGCCGCGCTGGCTGTGGCGGCAAAGGCTGCGCGCAATCACGGGCCGGTGCTGATCGAGGGCGAAAGCGGATCGGGCAAGGAAATGCTGGTGCGCGCGATCCACGCCGCCAGCCCGCGCGCCAAGGCCCCGTTCCGCATCGTCAATGCCGGCAGCACGCCGCCCGGATCGCTCGAATCGGTCCTGTTCGGCCACGAAAAGGGCTCATTCCCCGGCGCCTTCGACCGCCAGATCGGCGCCATTCAGCATTGCGACGGCGGCACGCTGGCCATCGACGAGATCGACCGGCTGCCGATGCCGGTGCAGGAACGCCTCGCCGAATCGATCGCGCGTGGCGACGTGCGCCCGATCGGCGCGCGGCACAGCTTCCGCATCGACGTGCGCCTGATCGCCGCCAGCAACCTGCCTTTGCGGGACATGGTCGATGGCGGCTATTTCCTTGCCGAGCTGCACCAGGCGATTTCGGGCGTCACTGTCCATGTGCCGCCGCTGCGCGACCGGCTGGGCGATATCCCCGCCCTGTCGCGGCATTTCCTCGCCCGCATCGGCGAGCAGCCGGGGCTGCGGCCGCTGGGCATCACCGACGGGGCGCTGTCGCTACTCGCCGCCTATGACTGGCCGGGCAATGTCCGCCAGCTGCAGGCCGTGCTGTTCCGCGCCGCGGTGTTCTGCGACGGCGATGCACTGACCGCCGACGACTTCCCCCAGCTTTCCTCCATGCTGGGCGAGGCGCACGCTCCCATGGGCCAGTCGCTGCAGGAAAGCGTCGGTGTCGTGCTTTATACGCCCGACGGCAACCTGCGCCCGCTCGAAGAGATCGAGGCCGACGTCATCCGCCTCGCCATCGGCCACTATCGCGGCCGCATGACCGAAGTGGCGCGGCGGCTGGGGATCGGCCGCTCGACGCTTTACCGCAAGCTCGGCGAACTGGGCATCGGCGACGCGGCTTAGCCGTTTCGCACTTCCTTCCAAGCTGCTAGCCTCCCCTCAAACAGGAGAGGGCAGCATGACCGAATCCGAACGCCTCGCCGCGATCGAGGCGATCCGCATACTGAAATCCAAATACTGGCTCGGGGTCGATACCGTCGATGGCGAACTCGTCCGCTCGATCCTGCACCCGGATTGCGTGCTTGATTGCATGGGCTGCTGCACCGACCCGGCGAGCGGGGTCGATCACATGCCGCAAATGAACATCGTCATGCGCGGGCGCGAGAGCTGGCAGACCGGCAATCTCGAGCACCCGCGCCTGATCACCGTCCACCACGGCCACCAGCACGCGATCGAAGTCACTTCGCAGACCACGGCCAATGGCGTCTGGGCCTTCACCGACCGGTTCTTCATGCCCCCCGGCTCGCCCTTCTCGCGGCTGACCGGCTATGGCCACTACCACGACACCTACGAGAAGCTGGATGGCGAATGGCTGCTCAAGACCATGCGTTTCACCCGCCTCTGGGTGGAAACGAGCTGAGGAGAGTTTGATATGCCTACACCAACCCAGGTCGTGCTCGATTTCCTGAAGGCGCTGGAAGTGCCCGGCGGCTTTCCCCAGGCGATCCGCGACTATTTCACCGAGACGACGCGCTACCTCAACGTCGGCATGTCGGACACCACCGGCATTCCCGACACCGTGGCATTCGTCGAGGGCTTCATGGCCAGCACCACCGCCAGCCACATGACTGTCGACATGCTGGCGCTGGCCGAGACCGGCAACAAGGTGCTGACCGAGCGGATCGACCACCTGCGCAATTCAGATGGGCAGGCCGTGATGTCGCTCGCGGTCATGGGCGTGTTCGAGGTCGAGGGCGGCAAGATCACCGGCTGGCGCGACTATTTCGACACCGCCGGCAACCTCGCCCAGGAGGCGGAGCTGAACGCATGAGCTTTGCCGGACGCACCGCCCTCATCACCGGCGCGGCTTCGGGCATCGGCGCGGGCGTGGCGCAATGGCTCGATGCCAAGGGCGTGGCCGAACTGGTGCTGGTCGATATCGACGCCGCCGGGATGGAAACCCTGGAGCTGAATTGCCAGGTGCGGCGCTTCGCCGGCGATGTCGCCGACCCTGCGCTGTGGGAGCGCGTCGAGACTCAGCTCCCCCGGCTCGATCATGCGCTGATCAACGCCGGCGTCGCCAATGGCATGCCGCTGACCGGGACCAGCTTCGAGGAATGGCGACGCATCCTCTCGATCAATCTCGACGGCGCCTTCCTGGGCCTGCGCACTGCGCTGCGGGCGATGAAGGCCTGCGGGCAAGGCAAGAGCGCGGTGCTGACTGCCTCTGCCGTGGCGCTCAAGCCCGTGCCCAACACCGCCGCCTATGGCACCAGCAAGGCCGCCGTCGCCCACCTAGCGCGGATTGCCGCCGCCGAGCACCTTGCGGATGGCATCCGGGTCAATGCCGTCGCGCCCGGCCGGGTCGAAACGCCGATCTGGACCAAGACCGACAATTTCAAGGCCATGGCCGAAAAGCTGGGCAGCAGCGATGCGGCGCTGGAAGCGATCGGCAATGCCACGGGGGTGGAAGCCGGCTTCGTCGGCGTCGAGGTGATGGCGCGGCAGATCGGCTGGCTGCTGTCGGACGAGGCGGAGAACATCACTGGCGTCGTGCTGGCGAGCGACGGGGGCTATACGCTCTGAATCCTGCCTTCCCGTCATCCTGAACTTGTTTCAGGATCCCGGCTCGGCCCGCCCCCACCGCCACCGAAGCAAGGCCGATCCCTCGGTTTGCGCCTGCAACCATAGGCTGCCCGGATGGGGGATCCTGAAACAAGTTCAGGATGACGATGACCTGACAGGTCGGGAGCGAGTCACAACCTCTCCGGCCCCTCCCGCCCCAGGTACCGCGCAAGGTTGCGGTGCAGGTTCGCCACGGTCTGCTCCTGGCGGGGGCTCGGAATGCAACCCTTGAACCCGCGCGATTTCATGCCTTTCTGGACTTCGATCATGTTGTCGAAATCCTGCAGCAGTACCGGCGGCCAGGCCTGGGTATCGGTATGCGGCGCGTGGACCCATTCGGTCGCCGGCTCGCCATGTTCGGGCCATAGCTCGATCACCGCCGCCTCGAAGATGCAGCGCTCCGCCTCGCGCCCCAGTGGGCGCACGCGATAGATCAGCGCATTGGTGATCGAATGGCCGATCGTCATGTTGGGAAAGATGTGCCAGGCGCTGCCCGCCGCGGCCTGCTGGGCGGGCGAAACCTCGGGCCAGGTCACCCCGCGCGCGGCATCGTCGGCCCGAGCCGAGCGCAGCCAGTGAGCCATGACTTCGGCCGCCGGCGTGCCTTCGGGCAATTCCAGCGGCAACCGCTCCGCCGCCTCGACCAGTGTCAGGGTGGTGCGGGTGTTGGTGGTATCCCAGATCTCGCGCTGCAGCTTGGCGGTCGAAATGCGCACGTCATCGCCCTTGCCCGGCCGGTTGATGGTGGCGGCCTCGGCGATCGCCTTCTTTTCGGGATCGAGCTCGTCGAAGCCGTTGTGGCCGTGCAGGCCCCTGGCGCGGCTCCACATGTGGAAGTCGCCCGACTGCATCAGTTGCGGATGAGTGCCCTCGACATGGTAGGCCTCGATGAAGGCCTCCAGCGCGACCTTCCAGTTGCAGTCGAAATGGCACCACATGCGCCAGCGATAGCGCATCCTTTCCAGCTCGAAGGGGTCGAGCAGGCCGGCGGCGGGCTCAAGGTATTCGCGCAAGGGGCCCGCCTCGGGGTCCATGTTGATCCACACCCAGCCACCCCAGGTATCCACCTGGACATGCTCGATCTTCAGGCGCTCGTCATCCAGGCAATCGCCCCAGTCCTCGGGATTGAGCACGAAGGTGCACTCGCCCTCGAGGTTGTAGCGCCAGGCGTGGTAGGAACAGCGAAACTCCTGCACCGAGCCACAGCCCTGCGCCAGCCGCTTCCCGCGGTGGACGCAGACATTGTAGAAGGCGACGATCCGGTCGGGCGCGGAGCGGACGACGAGGATGGAATCGTCGGCCACGTCATAGGTGACGAAATCGCCGACTTCGGGGATCTCCTCCAGCCGGCAGGCATGCTGCCACACTTTCGGCCACAGCCTGTCACATTCCGCCGCGGCATAGTCCGGGCAGACATAGGCCTCGTTGCCGAAAAGCTCGGGCTGGGGCGCGCTGCCGCTGCCGGCCGGATTGTCCATGACGTTTCGCTCTCCCGTTTGCGGGGGAGCATAACCCAGCCGGCACCGGATTTCACGCGGCGACTGCGCCCCTGCCGTCAGGCCTTTCTATGCCGCCGCGCGCTGGTCCTCGAGCGCCCTGTCGATGTTGTCGAACAGCACGTTGAGATCGTTGTGCCCGGCATTGCTGGCGTGGATGCGCACGCCCTTGACCAGCCGATGGATGTGCTCGGCGGTTGGCCGGTCGAGTTGTCCGATGTCGATCAGCCGCTTGGTCAGTTCTCCCACGATCATCAGCGAGAGCAGTGCGATATGGTCGGTTTGGTCCCTGAGTTCCATGTCAACCTCCATGACGGGAGGCCATAGTATCACTGCTTGCCCGCGATGCGCAGAACTATTGCATTCGGCAGGCCCCGCTATAGCGGGCCCATCTGGGAGAAATCGGTCAGCGCCGCATCGCGCAAGCCCCGCCAGACGTCGCGCGCCTGCACCGTGTCATAGACGTCGTGGACACGCAGCAGTTGCACCCCCGCCTCCATCGCCTTGAAGGCAAGGGCGACACTTCCGCCCAGCCGCTTGTGCGCGGGGGCCTCGTTGGAGAGCGCGCCGATGGTGCGCTTGCGGCTGGCGCCGAGCATCAGCGGCTGACCGAGCGCGTGGAACAGCGGCAGGGCGTTGATCAGCGCGAGGTTCTCGGCGACGCTCTTGCCGAAGCCGATGCCCGGATCGAGCACGATCTTCTCGCGGGCAATGCCTGCGGCCAGCGCCGCATCGCGCCGGTCGGCGAGCCAGTCGAACACATCCAGCACGAC
>JAYRPK010000266.1:0-13672 GCA_041911195.1 Novosphingobium sp.
AAATCTTCGGCGAGGATGCGAAGTTCAAGCCAGCCCGGCTGTTCAAGCTCGCCCGGTCAAAGGCCTATCTGTTCGCCGGGGTGGAAATTCGTTGGAAGTGCGCCGCTTCGCTCGCCAGCGAGGACGTTCCCGCCGAAGCCGTGTTCCAGTTTCCCGGCGGCCTGGCCGACCACCTGACAGAGCAATTGGGCACGCGCGAATGCGTGACGACGCAGTTCTTTTCAGGATCGCAGGACTTTCCCCCAAATGGCCAGGGACTCGAGCAGCAGGGCCGCGCCGAATGGGCGGTTGCCTGGCCGCTATGGTCCGACGGGGCCTACAGCTATTACTGCAATACCATCCCGACACCCGACGGCGGCACCCATGAGCAGGGCCTGAGGGCCGCGCTGGTCAAGGGCATCAGGGCCTTCGGCGAACTGGTGGGCCTCAAGAAGGCGAAGGACATCGCGCCCGAAGACGTCGTCACCTGCTGCGAACTGATGCTCTCGGTGTTCGTGCGCGATCCGCAGTTCCAGAGCCAGACCAAGGACCGCCTGACCTCGCCCGAGGCCGCGCGATTGGTCGAGAACGCGGTGCGCGATCACTTCGACCACTTCCTGGCCGACAACATGGAGCGCGGCAAGGCGCTGCTCGGCCATGTGGTCGAGCGGATGGAGGAACGCCTGGCCCGCAAGGCCGAGCGCGAAGTCAAACGCAAGACCGCGACCAATGCGAGGAAGCTGCGCCTGCCCGGCAAGCTCACCGATTGTTCCGGCGAAGGCGATGCAGAGACCGAACTGTTCATCGTCGAAGGCGACAGCGCCGGTGGCAGCGCCAAGCAGGCGCGCGACCGCAAGACCCAGGCGATTCTTCCGATCCGGGGTAAAATCCTGAATGTCGCCAGTGCGACAGCCGACAAAATTCGCGCAAATTCTGAAATAGGCGATCTCGGTCTCGCGCTCGGCTGCGGCTTCCGCAAGGACTGCAACCCGGACAACCTGCGCTATGACCGCGTCATCATCATGACTGACGCCGATGTCGATGGCGCCCACATCGCCACCTTGCTGATGACCTTCTTCTTCCAGGAAATGCCCGACCTGGTGCGGCGCGGACACCTCTACCTCGCCCAGCCCCCGCTATACCGCCTCACCGCCGGCACCCAGAGCGCCTATGCCCGCGACGACGCGCACCGGGCCGAGTTGGAGGCGACTGTATTCAAGGGCAAGAAGGTCGAAGTGGGCCGCTTCAAGGGCCTTGGCGAAATGAACCCGCAGCAATTGCGCGAGACGACGATGAGCCCGGCAACGCGCAGCCTGCTGCGGATCACGCTGCCACCGGAATACGAGGGACGCGCGCAAGTGAAAGACCTGGTGGACCGGCTGATGGGGAAAGACCCGGCGCAACGATTCATGTTTATCCAGAACCGGGCGGGGGAACTGGATCCGGAACTGATCGATGCTTGATCTTGATTTTTACGGATAAATTGAGTTTCATTCACTGATTGGCCGAATGCAAGGACCAAGAGGAGCAATTGCATGAACCGTCAACTCAAGTGGGTAGGCTTCATCGCCATCTGCATCGTCGCCGCCTTTTTCGGACTGGCGCTCAGCCAGTTCGTCACGGCCAATGCCTCCGAAGGGGGCGCCTTGCTGTTCACGCTGGCCATGTTCGCCATGGTGGTGGGCATCTTCTGGTGGCTGCTTTCGGGCAACAAGAAAGTGGCCATGGCCGATGCCGCTGCCACTTCCGCCGCGCTTGCCATGCAGCCGGCCGAAGGCAAGGCGGCCGTCTATATCGTGCGCAAGGGCTTTGTCGGCATGTTGCAGGGCTTCAATTTCGCCATCGAAGGCGTGATGCAGGGCCAGGCCAAGGGCAACCAGTTCCTCTATGCCGAATTGCCCCCCGGCAGCTACAGGATCACTGCCAAGGGCAAGGGCAATGCCGGCGAGACCGACGTTTCGCTAGCCGCCGGCGAAGTCGTCGTGTTCCGCATCAATCTGGAGCCGGGGCTGGTCAAGGGCTCGATCGCCTTCGAACGGGTCGCCAATCCGCACAGCATGAAGAGCGACATTGCCGGCATCAAGATGGTGATGTGGGATAGCTGAGCGGACATATCGCCCCGCAAGCGTTCAGCGCGTGGCGCAGCGCGTCACTCCCGAGGCATCGATCCAGCAATTTGTCCGGTTGTTGCCACGCAGCATGCCATTGGCATCGTAGCGCCAGTTGTTGCCGCGATTGTCGCGGATGACGCCTGAACTGTCGGTACGGTAACTCGATCCATCGCTGCCCCGCACCACGCCCGAACTGTCGGTGCGCCAGCTATTCCCGTGGTTATCGCGCAGCACGCCGGAACTGTCGCGCCGGTAATTGGTGCCGTCGCTGCAGCGGATCACCCCGTTGGCGTCCGTCCGGCAGCTCAGGTCTTCCGCATGCGGTGTCGCGAACAGGAAAGCGATGCTTTCGGCCAGGACGAGAAGTGCGTTCACCTGGCCCTGTTGCATCAGCCCATGCGAACCTGCGATGAACGGACCGTTCAGCCTGCGGGGCGCAATCCCCGCAAGTGCGCCCTCCCCTCTGGCCCCGCCACCATGGCCGGCTTCTCCGTCGGCTGCTCGATGCGCAGGTAGGACAGCGCCATGGTCTTGATCGCCCAGCGCCCCTCGATCTTCTCGTAGGTTTCCAGGTAATGGCCCCAGCCATGGTTCTGGCTGCCGTCTTGCCAGATGTTGTAGTCTTCCAGCACCCAGACGCCGGCGGCCGTGGAGTCGCTGGTCAGGTCGATTTCCGGCATGTGGCCGTGATGCACGCTCTGCACCAGCGGCATCGCGGTGGCATAGGCCATGAAGGCAGACCGCCCGACGAACCTTTCCCCGCCCGCCCGGGTAAGATCGACCACGCAATCCTCGGCGAAGACCGACTGGTAGAGATCCCAGTCCTGCGAATCGAGCGCGCGGAAATAGCGGGCCTTCAGCTTCTTGATTTCCTCGACATCGTCCACGGCCAATCCTCTCCGGTCTGTTTTGCGGACCGGAGCATTCCACTGCTCGCAGCGTCAGGCAAGCCCTGCGAAGTCCTCCGCGCACATGGGTTGAGCGCGCAGGAAGCCCTGGTAGAAGGCGCAGCCTTCCTCGGCGGCGATGCGGCGCTGGTCTTCGGTTTCGACGCCTTCCACGACCACTTCGAGATCGAGCGCCTTGGCCATGGCGACAATTCCGCGCAGCACCGCAAGGTCGCGCAGATCGTGCGCTACGCCCTCGATCATCGAGCGGTCGAGCTTGAGGTAATCGAGCGGCAGCAGCTTGAGATAGCGGAAGTTGCAGAAGCCCGCCCCGAAATCGTCGAGCGCCACCTTGATTCCCTGCCCGCTCAGCCGCCCCAGCTCGCGAGCCGCCAGCTGGATTTCGGTCAGCAGCGCCTGTTCGGTCACTTCCAAGGTCAACCGATCGGGCGGGAACCCGCTCTCACGCACGATCGCCATCAGTTCCTGCGCGTAGTTTTCAGCCGAAAGCTCGATCGCCGTGACGTTGAGCGACAGCCGCAGGTCGCCGGGCAGCGCCTTGGCGCCTTCCAGCGCCAATCGTGCAATCTGGCGAGATAGCGGCGCGACATGATCGGTCCGCTCGGCCATGGCAAACAAGGTCGCCGCGCCGATCCGCCCGACCAGGGGATGGTTCCACCGCGCCAGCGCCTCGGCACCGGAAAGGCTGTCGTCAGCCAGCGAGAACTGCGGCTGGAACACCACTTCGATCTGGTCGCTTTCAATCGCCTGGAGCAGATCCACTTCCAGCTCGGCGGCGGTGCGGCCGGGCCGGGTCGCTTCGCCATCGGCCCAGGCGATGCGTGCGCCATTCTGGCGGTGCATCCCGGCCAGGGTTCGGCCGAGCCTGTCGAGCACCGAATCGGCGCCTTCCTCGCCCACTCCGCGCAGCAGGGCAATCCTGGGCGTCAGCCGCACCACGCCGCCCGGCGCCGCGATCGGCGCGGCGGCGAGATCGGCAAGCTGGCCGGCAAAGTGCTGCCAGCGCTCACGGCTGCATGCCTCGCTGGCGGCGAGGACGAAATTGCTGCCGCCGCTGCGCACTGCGATCCAGGGACCTTCCAGCTCCGTCTCGGCGAAATGGCCCAGCCGGGCGGCAACCTCGGCCAATGCCGCATCGCCCGAGGCCGAACCGTATGCCAGGTTGAGCGCATCGAACCGGCGCATGCCAAGCAGCAGGGCGTGCAGCCTTGGCCCCTCGCCCTCCTCGCTACCCCGTTCAGCCCATTGCCCGATTCGCGCGCGAAAGGCGTCGAGCCCGGGCAAGCCTGTCAGGGCGTCGCGCTGCGCCTCGATTGTGCCGGGATCTTCTTCGCTCATCGTGCGCGCCTTACGCCAAAGGCTTTGCCAAAGCGTCAACGCCACCCTATCGATCCGGAGCAATGAGCAAGCCCACTCGCCTGGCCCTGTTGAGTTCGGACGTGCCCAGCGCGCAGGCCGCCGCCGCCACGCTGGCCGACGCGCATGACTGGGCGCCCCTGGAAGAGGCGGAAGCGGTTGTGGTGCTTGGCGGCGACGGCTTCATGCTGCAGGAACTGCACCGCATGCTCGATGCCGGCCGGGTGGTCCCGGCCTATGGGCTCAACCACGGCACGGTCGGCTTCCTGATGAACAAGCCCAAGAGCAGCCGCTCGATCGTCGAGCGCGTTGCCCGGGCCAAACCGGTGGCGGTAGCGCCACTCGAAATGACGGCCGTGACCAATGGCGGCACCGAGCGACGCTTTTATGCGATCAACGAAGTGTCGCTGCTGCGCGAAACCCGCCAGACCGCCAAGTTCGAAGTGCTGGTGAACGGCAAGGTGCGCATGGCCGAACTTTATTGCGACGGCGTGCTGGTCTCTACCCCCGCAGGCTCGACCGCCTACAACCTGTCGGCCAACGGCCCGATCCTGCCGCTCGGCTCGAACATGCTGGCGTTGACGCCGATCAGCCCTTTCCGCCCGCGCCGCTGGCGGGGCGCCATCCTGCCCGACAGCGCCCAGGTCGCCTTTCGCGTGCTCAGCCCCAAGAAACGCCCGGTCGCCGCGGTCGCCGACCAGAAGGAAGTGCGCGATATCGCCGAAGTGCGAATCGCCGTCGCCCGGGAACACCAGCTCACCTTGCTGTTCGACCCGGGCAGCAGCCTGGATGAACGGATTTTCGCCGAACAATTCCAGGTGTGAAATATCGGCAAAGCGTGCCTTGCCAAACGGTCTGGCGCTGCTATAGGCGCACCCCTGCCTGACGGGCTGCTCCCCGATAGCTCAGCGGTAGAGTAGGTGACTGTTAATCACTTGGTCGTTGGTTCGAATCCAACTCGGGGAGCCACTTTCCAATCGTTCGATTCGGAATATGTCGAATTCGCTAGGATTTGACGCCGCCTTCGCTTGTCAGGCGAACGAAATACCCAGCTTTTCCTCCCAGAGCGTGCCTAGCGCCGCGTAATCCCTCGCGCCCAGGCCTGCTTCCACCGCCTTCTCATAAAGGCCATGCGCTGCGGCCAGGGTCGGTGCATCCACGCCCAGCGCTTGTGCGGCTGCCAGGGCCAGGCGCGAATCCTTGAGGGCATTGATCGTCGGCATGCCGCCTTCGAAGTCGCCATGGCGCAGGCGTCCGGAAAAGCGATGCGTCAGCGGCCGCAACAACCCCGATTCACGCTGGAGCAAGCGCTGGTAGATATCGACCGGGATGCCCTGTGCCGCGGCCAGCGCTCCGGCCTCGACCAGCACCGCATAGACGGCATGGGCCACCGCATTGACCGCGATCTTGGCGCGCATGCCGTCGCCGGGCTTGGCGAGGAAGAAGATCTCCTCGGCAATGGAACGCAGCATGTCACCTGCCGCTCCCGCCTCAGCCTCCGGCGAGCCGATCAGGAACGTGCCCTGCCCCGCCGCCAGCTTGGCGACGCCACCGACAATCGCCGCATCGATCACCCGCGCGCCGGATGGAGCGACAATATCGGCCAGCGCTTCGACATCCTCTGGCGCGATCGTGCTGGTTTCGATCAGCACGCTTCCCGGGCGCAGCGCCCCGGCCAATTGCCCGGCGACCGCGCGCGAGGCATCGGGGTTGGGCAGCGACAGCACGACGAGTTCGCATCGGGCGGCAAGGTCCAAGGCAGAATCGGCGATAATCGCTTCGCACCCGCCGGCCTCGGAAAGTCCGGCATAGCGGCCGGCATCCTTGTCGAACACCATGACTGGCCCATGCCGGGCCAGCGCCGCAAGCAGCGCCATGCCGGCGTTGCCAAGTCCGATCAGGCCAGTGCTCGATGTCATGTGCTCTCTCCGCCAATGCCTGAGCCTTGCACCCGATCGGGCAAGGGTTCAATTCCCGCAAAGTCGTGTTAGCCTGCCAATGGAGGAGCGCTCATGGCATCAATCGGCACCATGTCGCCGCGCATCGATGTTTCCGACGAACTTGTCGCCGCATACCGGCGGGATGGCGCGGTGCTGGTGAAGGGCTTGCTCTCGGCGGAAGACCTGGCGCTGCTCGAGCGCGGGCTCGACAGCTACAGCCGCGATCCGGGCGAGCTCTACACCCGGGTCCAGTCGGAAGACGGTTCTGGCGAAACCCTGGCCGGCCAGTTTCCCAGCGTGCGCAACCCCGACTTGCGCCAGTTCATCAAGCATGGCCCGGGCGCGGAGCTGGCGGCGCGATTGATGGGCGTGAATTCGGCGCAACTGGTGCTCGACCAGGTGTTCTACAAGCAACCGGGCCGGATCGTGCCGACGCCATGGCACCAGGACACCCCCTTTCTGCAGGTGCGCGGAGCCCAAATGGCGCGGGTCTGGACCAGTTGCGATCCATCGCCGCGCAATGTCACCGTGGAAGTGGTGCGCGGCTCACACATGTGGAACGTGGTCTACGACACCGCGACCATGGCCCGCAGCGAAGTGGCCACCACGGCCGAGGGAGAGCAATTCACCTATGACGGTATGGGCGATGCCCGGCTGCCCGCCGTTCCCGACGTCGCCGCCCATCGCGACAGCTTCGACATCATCGGCTGGGACGTGCAGCCGGGAGATGCGGTGGTGTTCAACGGCAATGTCCTGCACGGCGCCCAGGGGCTTGCGGATCATCCATTTGCCCGCAGAGCGCTGGCGGTGATGTGGGGCGGGCCTGACCTGCGCTATCACCGCCCCGCCGGGCCGGCCATGCCGCTGCCAGGTGCGAGCAGGCATGCCGCCATACCGGACGGAGCACGCATCGGCGACCATCCGGACGCCTTTCCACGCATGTGGACCGGTTCTATTTGAGCAGCAGGTTGGTTCCGGCCCAGATCGTCAGGGCCGCGGTCAGCCAGCGGATGACCCGCTCGGGCAGGAAACGTATGGCCAACACGGAGCCGAGCTGGCCGCCAATGACGACAGCGATCAGCAAGGGCAGGCTGGAAGACAGCGCCTCGCCGAATTTCATCGCGCCCGACTTGGCCAGTTGGCCGGCAAGGCCGGTGATCGAATTGATCAGGATGAACAGGCTGGTGGTCGCCGCGATCTGCCGTGCGCCGTTCCAGCGCGTCATGTGCAGCAGCGGGGCGAGGAAAATGCCGCCGCCAATTCCCACCAGCCCGGCGAGGTAGCCCAGCGGAGCAGCGGCCAGGCCCATGTATTTCGCCAGGCCTGTCGGCTCTCCCGCCCTCTCCGGCGCGCGCGGCAGCAGCAGGGCGAGGCCCGCGAGGACAAGGCTTGCGCCCAGCAGCAGCAGGAAGTGCTTCTCCCTGATCGGCGTGAGCCCGCCCAGAAAGGCGAGCGGCGCGGCGATCAGCGACAGGATCAGGGCATTTCGCCAGGGCACTTGCCCCGCCCGGGCAAAGCGGATCGTGCCGCCCGTCACCACCACCACATTGCACGACAGCGAGATGATCGGAAGAATCCGGTAATCGGTGCCCGCCAGGGCCAGCAGCGCGCTGTAGGTCGAGCCGCCGCCAAAACCTACCGAGGCATAGAACAGCGCAGTGCCGAAAAAGCCCAGCGGCAGCCAGGTCATCTGGCTCTAGGCCGCGCCATGGCAGTGCTTGTACTTCTGCCCCGAACCACACGGACACGGCGCATTTCGCGACAAGCCCATGTCCTTGTAGGGGTCCTCGCCCGCCACGGCGACAGCGCTGCCCAGCGCGCCCAGCATGGCCGCCGAACCCGGCATGGCCGGCTGGCTGTCCAGCTCGCCGGTGAACGGATCGATGTGGCCTGTCAGGAAATCGGGCAGTTCGGGCAGATCCACATCGAGCGGCTGCTGCATGCGGATCTCACTGTTGGTAAGAATGCGGGTCACATCCTCGCGGATCGCATCGAGCATGCGTTCGAACAGGCCGAAGGCTTCCTGCTTGTATTCGTTGATCGGCTGCTTCTGCGCATAGGCGCGCAGGAAAACGACCTGGCGCAGCGCATCGAGCGTGGCCAGGTGTTCCTTCCAGTGATGGTCGAGCCGTTCCAGCAGGACGCTCTTTTCGACCTGCCGCCAGATTCCCTGATCGTCGGACGCGCGCTTCTGCTCGACCATGCTGTCGGTGAGCTCGCTCAGGCGTTCCTCGATGGTCTCGGGATCGATACCGTCCTCGGCCATCCATTCGTCGATCGGCGGCTCGAAGCCCAGCACGTCGCGCACCCGATCCTTAAGTCCGTCGAGGTCCCACTGCTCGGGATAGGAGCCCGGCGGGCAGGCATCGCCGACCAGGGCGTTGACCGTGTCGTGGCGCATGTCGATGACCACTTCGTCCACCGCATCGGCGTCCATAATCTCCTCGCGCTGGGCATAGATCACCTTGCGCTGGTCGTTCATCACGTCGTCGTATTCGACGACCTGCTTGCGCACGTCGTAATTGCGCGCCTCGACCTTCTTCTGCGCGGTCTCGATCGCCTTAGACAACCATTTGGACCCGATCGCCTCGCCATCGGCGAGGTTCGAATTCATCATGCGGGCAAACAGCGTGTCCGGACCGAAAATCCGCAGCAGGTCGTCCTCGAGGCACAGGTCGAAGCGCGAGAGGCCCGGGTCGCCCTGGCGGCCGGAGCGGCCACGCAGCTGGTTGTCGATGCGGCGGCTTTCGTGCCGCTCGGTGCCGAGCACGAACAGCCCGCCGGCATCGAGCACCGCCTGCTTTTCCGCTTCGATCTCCGCAGTTATGCGGGCAATGGTGGCGTCGCGTTCGGGGCCTTCGGGCATGTCCTTGTGCTCGTCTTCCATGCGGAATTCGAGGTTGCCGCCCAGCTTGATGTCGGTGCCGCGCCCGGCCATGTTGGTGGCGATGGTGACCGCGCCCTTGCGCCCGGCCTGCGCCACGATATGGGCTTCCATCTCGTGGAAGCGGGCATTGAGCACGTTGTGCTTCACCCCTTCCTTGACGAGAAATTCGGAGAGCAGTTCGCTCTTCTCGATCGAGACCGTGCCGACCAGCACCGGCTGGCCCAGGTCGCTCTGCGTCTTGATGGCCTTGGCGATGGCGGCGAACTTGTCGAGCGTGTTCTTGTAGAACTCGTCGTCCTCGTCAACGCGCTGCACCGGCACGTTGGTCGGGATCGAGACGACGTTCATCTTGTAAATGTCGAAGAATTCCTGCGCCTCGGTCGCGGCGGTGCCGGTCATGCCCGAAAGCTTGGGATACATGCGGAAATAGTTCTGGAAGGTGATCGAGGCCATGGTCTGGTTCTCGGGCTCGATCTGCACGCCCTCCTTCGCCTCGACCGCCTGGTGCAGGCCGTTCGACCAACGCCGCCCATCCATCATGCGACCGGTGAACTCGTCGATGATGACGACCTTGCCGTCCTTGACGATATAGTCGGTGTCACGCTTGAACATGACCACGGCTTTGAGCGCCTGGTCGAGATGGTGGACCACCTGCGTATTCTCGACGTCGTAGAGGTTAGAGCCGACCAGCAGCCCGGCGGCCTCGAGCATGCGCTCGGCCTTTTCAACGCCGTCCTCGGTCAGGGTAATGTTCTTGGTCTTCTCGTCCTTCTCGTAATCTTCCTCGACGAACTGCTTCACTACGGCATCGACCGCGATGTAGAGCTCGCTCTTGTCGTCGGTCGGGCCGGAAATGATCAGCGGGGTGCGAGCCTCGTCGATCAGGATCGAGTCCACCTCGTCGACGATGGCATAGTTGAAGGGGCGGTGGACCATCTGGCCACGCTCGTGCTTCATGTTGTCGCGCAGGTAATCGAAGCCGAGTTCGTTGTTGGTCGCATAGGTGATGTCGGAATTGTAGGCCTCGCGGCGTTCCTCCTCGGACAGGTTAGGAACGATTACGCCGACGGTCAGACCCAGGAACCGGTAAATCTGCCCCATCCAGTCCGCGTCGCGGCGGGCGAGGTAGTCGTTGACCGTGACGACATGGACGCCCTTGCCCTCAAGCGCATTGAGATAGACCGCTAGCGTCGCCACCAGGGTCTTGCCCTCGCCCGTCTTCATCTCGGCGATCTCGCCGCGGTGGAGGACGATGCCGCCGATCATCTGCACGTCGAAGTGCCGCATGCCCAGCACGCGCCGGGCCGCCTCGCGCACCGTGGCGAAGGCCTCGGGCAGCAAGTCGTCGAGTTCCTCGCCCTGTTCGAGCAGGCCGCGGAACTTCGCGGTTTGACCCTGGAGTTCCTCGTCGCTCATCGCCTCGATATTGGCTTCGAAGGCGTTGATCTGCCGCACGATCTTGTCGAGCGACTTGACGTAACGATCATTGGATGAGCCGAAAACGGCCTTGACGAGTGCGCCTAGCATTTGATTTTCCTGGAAAATTGGGTGTTGGCGATGGCCTAGCCGCGCAGGCAGGAATGCGCGAAGGCCGGGCCGTCATGAAATGGGCTAGTGGCAGCGCCGCCCTATTCGCGCGCGCGGTCGCTTCCGAGCTGAACCGTGGGCAAATAGATGATTTGCTTGCGCGACTTGGCGCAATTGCTCTCTTTCGCCGGAAGTTCGCGGCGGGCCTTGGGCCCATTCGTCGCCTGGACCTGAACCGCCACGCGTATCTGTTGCAGTGGCGCTTCCATGGCGCCGACCTGGCTCGCCCCCGCCCCGCACTCTCGCGCCTGCGCCGGGCCGCCCTGGGCGAGCAGGCCGGCCAGCAGGGCCATAAATGCAAGGAGCAAGCGGTTCATTGCGCGGGGATATATGCGTTTAGATTAAAGCAGTCCATCTCCGGCGAAAAATTGTTTCAGGGATCGAGGAACTCAACCTTTGTTGTTACCCTCACCCGCCGCGGTACGGCCTTGCCACTGGAGTCCCTGAATATCCGGATTGGCTGGTTTTCGGGACAATTCCACGGCCAGGCCGTGGATTTGCTGCGCCGGTAGTCCGAAACCACTCTTTCCATCTTGCAGTCTGAAAGCGAACCATCCTCGTGCACCAGGTATGACCTGACTATTTCGTCGCCCTTCATCGTAACAGGTAGGTCCGTGCCCTGCCGAACGACCCATCGCACCCTGTTAGAATAGGACCCCACCGTCGATCGTCCGTGTGCATCTTTTGCCGGCGTGAACTCCGCTCGTTCCGAAACGACACGGCATGTCACCTCATCAAGCGAAAAACTACCGCTGCTCTTTGTAATCAGGCAGCTCGTCACCTTTCCAGAGCGGGCGATTTCCAGAAGGAATTCGGTGGTTCCTTCCTCGTCATTCTGCAGTGAAATAGCTGGATAGTCACTCGTAGTGACCCAATCGCCTGGGCTACCGATTGGTACAGCTGGTTGAGGCGTGACAGTTGCTTTGGCAAGCAGGAATATCGCGACCGCTAGCATGGCTACCTCCCCAAGATCTCCAAGCACGCGTAAGGACTAGCATGGTCTCGCCCGCAGGCAATGCTTGCTGCAAGCCAAACCAGCAAATATGGCGCAGTCCATGTCCGAGAGCATTTCCCCACTCGCCCAGCCCTTCCCCGCGATCGCCGAAATCGCTGGCGTCACCCCGCGCGTCGCCCGTGCCGGCTACAAGAACTGGGGCCGCTGCGACCTGACATATATCGAACTGGCGGCAGGCACCGCCGTCGCAGGGGTGTTCACGCAAAACGTGTGCTGTTCCAGCGAGGTCGAACTGGGGCGCGAGCAGGTGAAGGGCGGCAAGGCCCGGGCGCTGGTGGTCAATGCCGGCAATTCCAATGCCTTCACCGGCTATCGCGGGCGCGAGGCGGTGGAGCAGATCATGGAGCAGGTGGCCGATCACCTCGAATGCGCGATGGACGAGGTGTTCGTCTCCTCGACCGGCGTGATCGGCGTGCCCCTGCCCAAGGACAAGGCCCGCGAAGGCGTCAACAATGCGCTCCACGCCGCGCCATGTTCGTGGGAGGATGCCGCGCGCACGATCAGCACGACCGATACCTTTCCCAAGGGCGCGCTGGCCACGGCCATGGTCGATGGCCGCACAGTGACGCTGGGCGCGATCATCAAGGGCAGCGGCATGATCGCGCCCGACATGGCGACCATGCTGGGCTACGTGTTCACCGATTGCGCGATCGCGCCGGATTACCTGCAGGAACTGCTTTCCGCCGCCAACCGCAAGACGTTCAGCTGCATCACCGTCGACAGCGACACCTCGACCAGCGACACTGTTCTCGCCTTCGCCACCGGCAAGGCAGGCAATCAGCGGATCAATTGCGCGGGCTGCCCCGGCGCCGACGCCTTTGCCGCAGCGCTGGAGGATGTCTGCCGCCAACTGGCGCATCTCGTGGTGCGCGACGGCGAAGGGGCGCAGAAGTTCATCGAGATCGCAGTGACCGGGGCAGTCAGCGACGAAAGCGCAAGGCGGATCGGCCTCGCCGTGGCCAATTCGCCGCTGGTCAAGACTGCCATTGCCGGGGAGGACGCCAACTGGGGCCGGGTCGTCATGGCGGTCGGCAAGGCCGGCGAGCCCGCCGACCGCGACAAGCTGTCGATCGGCTTCGGCGGCATCTGGTGCGCGCGCGAAGGCCTGCCGCTGGCCGAATATGACGAGGCGCCGGTGGCCTTGCACCTCAAGGGGCAGGAAATCGGTATCCAGGTCGACATCGGCCTTGGCGAGGGCCGCGCGACGGTGTGGACCTGCGACCTTACCCACGGTTACATCTCGATCAACGCGGATTACCGGAGCTAGGCAACCGCCTCTCCCCGTTCATGGTGAGCCTGTCGAACCATGAGCGGCGCGCTGCCCATCCTTCGACAGGCTCAGGATGAGCGGGAGAAGATATCTTGGAAGCCCTGACTAAGTCGGTCCAGGCGATCATGGCCAAAGCCGCCGAGCGGGCGATCCTGCCGCGCTACCAATCGCTCGCCGCGCACGAAGTTCAGGCCAAGGCGGCGGACGATGCGGTCACCATTGCCGATCACGAGAGCGAGGCAATCCTGCTCGAGGGCCTGTCGCGCCTGCTTCCCGAAGCAGCACTGGTGGGCGAGGAATCGTCGCACGCCGATCCTTCGCTGATGGACCGGCTCGGCGATGCCTTGTGCTGGATCGTCGATCCGCTGGACGGCACCAACAATTTCGCCGCCGGCAAGCCGCCCTTTGGCGTTCTCGTCGCGCTAAGCGAGGCGGGCGAGACCATCGCGGGGTGGATCTACGATCCGCTCTCCGGCCGGTTCTGCCATGCGACACGCGGCAAGGGCGCTTTCGTCGATGGCGAGCGGATCGTTGCCCGGCCCAGCGGAGCCAAACCGCCGATTGCGGCCATCTCGCTGGTCTTCGCCGATCCCGCACGGCGCGAGGCGCTGAAGACCGG
>JAYRPK010000267.1:0-1787 GCA_041911195.1 Novosphingobium sp.
GCGTCGCCCCGCTTCCAGGCCTCGATCATGCCGGCCAACTCGTTCTTCGCCTCGGGCATGGTGCGCACCACTTCGGCGAGATAGCGCAACTGCACGTCTTGCGGCAGCGAATCGAACAGGCCGAGCTGGAATTCGGCCGTCTCCAGCGCGGCGTGCGGACGCGAAAGCGCCTTGGCCCTGGCGTCGAGCGCCGCCTCGACCCCGTTCTTCGGGTCATAGCCCTGCTTCAGGATCGGTATGGTGGCCAGGAACACCGCCGCCCACCAGGGCTTGAACCGGTCGAGCGCCTCGGGTGGGATTCCCTCACCGGCAATAGCCTTGTCGAAGGCGGCGCGCTGCTTGTCGTCCATCAGTGCGCGCAGGCTCTGGTCGGCGGGCAGCATGGCCTTGGCGAGCATGGCCGACTGCATGTCGTCGCCGCTGCTTTCAAGGATCTCGGTCACCAGTTCCTGCGAGCCTTCGAAGCTATCGGCCACCTTGCCGTCGAACCACTGCACATCAGCGGGCAGGGCATGGACGGTGCCGAACAGGTAGATCGTCGTATCCTCGTCCGCCACTTTCCACAGCGCCGGGCGGGCCGTGGCAGGCGCGGGGACAAGTGTCTCGTGCTGCGGGGTTGGTAGCTGTTGCTGCGGAGCGCTGGCGCCAAGGCAGGCGACCAGGGCGGCGGCGGCAAGCGCCAGGCGGCGAAGGGGCATTCTCATTGGTGCCGCTATAGCGCCTGTTGCTTCCCAGTCGATGAACGAATGCGCCGCCGCACGTTGACCCAAAAGGCGCTATCCGCCAAAGGGCGCGGCGTTATGGCCGATACCGCCCCGTTGAGCTTCCAGGAGATGATCCTGCGCCTCCATTCGTTCTGGAGCGCGCGGGGCTGCCTGATCCTCCAGCCCTATGACATGCGCATGGGCGCAGGCACGTTCCACCCGGCGACCACCCTGCGCGCGCTGGGCCCGGAGCCGTGGAACGCCGCCTATGTCCAGCCGAGCCGCCGGCCGACCGATGGTCGCTATGGCGAGAACCCCAACCGGCTGCAGCACTATTACCAGTACCAGGTGATCCTGAAGCCCAATCCGCCTGACCTGCAGGAGCTCTACCTCGAAAGCCTGGCCGCCATCGGCGTGGATCCCTTGGCCCACGACATACGCTTCGTCGAGGATGACTGGGAAAGCCCCACTTTAGGAGCCTGGGGGCTGGGCTGGGAAGTGTGGTGCGACGGCATGGAAGTGACGCAGTTCACCTACTTTCAGCAGGTCGGCGGCTACGATTGCAAGCCGGTCGCGGGCGAGCTGACCTATGGGCTGGAGCGCCTCGCCATGTACATCCAGGGCGTCGACCGGGTCTATGACCTTAAGTTCAACGATGCGGGCGTGACCTATGGCGAGGTCTTCCTCGCCAACGAACAGCAGATGTCGAAATACAACTTCGAAGTGGCCGACACCGCCTCGCTGTTCGACGGGTTCGCCAAGGCGGAGGCCGAGTGCAAGCGCTGCATCGAGGCGGAAATCCCGCTCGCCGCCTATGACCAGGCGATCGAGGCCAGCCACCTGTTCAACCTGCTCCAGGCGCGCGGCGTCATCTCGGTGCAGGAGCGCGCCAGCTACATCGGCCGGGTGCGCGACCTCGCCAAGGGTTCCTGCGAGGCGTGGATCGCCAAGAACGCGGCGGAATGGGAAGCGAAGTTCCCGGGGTGGTCGGCATGAGCGACTTCCTTCTCGAACTGCGCTGCGAGGAAATCCCCGCCCGCATGCAGGCCGGCGCCCGCGCCGATCTGGAAAAGCTGTTCCGCA
>JAYRPK010000268.1:0-10943 GCA_041911195.1 Novosphingobium sp.
CCGAAGGAGAGGATCAGGCCGAGGAAGGCGCGGGTGCGGATGCCCTGGCCGAAGGTCAGGCCGTCGTGGGCGGGGGCGGTGGAAGGGCCAGCGGAGCTTCCCGCGGGCCGGGGCACGTCGCGGAAGAACAGCAGTACCAGCGGCAGCACCGCTATCAGCCAGATCCCGGCGACGGCGGCGAAGGCCTGCCGCCAGCCCAGCGTGCCGATCAGCCAGGTGCCGAGCGCCGGCAGGATCATCAGCGACAACGGCGCCCCCGACATGGCCAGCGCCATGGCCAGTCCGCGCGACTTGTCGAACCGGGCGGCGAGCGGCGGCATCCAGACGGTCGATTGCGACAGCACCACGCCCACAGCGAGCAGCGCCCACAGCATGGTCCAGTTGGCCATGGTGCCACTCGCCGTGCCGAGCAGGGCGAAGGTGCCGGTCAGGACAAACAGGCCGGTAATCGCCACTTTGCGCGAGCCCAGCCGGTCGACCACGAGGCCGACGATCATGTTGAGGAAGATGCCCAGGAACATGGCGACCGTGACGCCCCACATCACGTCGGTCCGGCTCCAGCCGAATGCCTTCTCCACCGCGCCGGCGAAGGGCATGAAGCCATAGCTCTGCAGGCCGATGGTCGAGACCCCCAGCATGGTGGCGAAGGCCAGCGGCCAGTGCGCGCGCCATTCGGCCATGGCCGTCGCTTGCTGCCTGGTCTCCGTCAATGCGCTACTCCCATTGGTTGCCCCTGCTCCTTGCCCTTGCCGGTCGAAAGGATCAGCACCGAACTGATCGCCATGACCACGGCCAGCAGCACAAGCAGCGGATCGTAATTGTGAAAGCGGTCATGAATCCAGCCGGCGCCGATGGGGGCCACCGTGCCCCCCAATGCCCCGGTGGTGATCATGCCGCCGAACAGCGCGCCGAACGAGCGGGTGCCGAAATGGCGCGCGGTGAGATAGACGATGGCGTCGAACTCCGCGCCGATGGTGATGCCGATGCTGACGACCGCGACGATCTGCAAGGCGATCGGCGGATGGCCCATCAGCATGATCAGGCAGCCGATGACAGGCACCATGAATATGCCCGCGCCGACCAGGTGCGAAGGCAGCCAGTCGAGCAGGAAGCCCGCCGCGATACGCGAGACGATGGCGAGCACTCCCACGATCGAGGCGATGGCCGCCGCCCCCATCGGCTCCGATCCCTTTTCCACCAGCAGCGGCACCAGGTTGGGTGCCAGCGCCACGGAATAGGCCGCATAGGCGAAGGCGGCGAATAGCAGCCGCCAGTAAATGCTTGAGCGCAGCCCGTCGCGCAGGCTGAGGCCGGGTGCTTCCGTAGCGTCGGCGGATGCCGCCACGGCCTTTGCCTTGCTGCCATCGCGAAACCCCAGGAAGACGATCGGCAGGCTCACCACCAGCCAGGCCAGGGCGATGCCGGGAAAGGCCAGGCGCCAGCCGTAGTGCTGGATCAGCGCTGTGCCGAGCAGCGGCGCGATGGCGCCGCAGATCGAGGTGCCCGACAGCGCCAGGGCCAGCGCCAGACCGCGCCCTTTGTCGAACCGGCTGGCGACGCCCGCGGTCCAGATCTGAGAGTTGCTGAGCATCGCGCCCAGCGCCACCAGGAACCACAACGCCGACCAGTTGAGCAATGTGCCGGTCGCCATGCCCAGCAGGCCGAAGGTTGCCGCCTTGGCGAGCAGCCCGGCGAGCCCGACCCGGCGCGGGCCGAGCCGGTCGACCAGCGCGCCGATCGCCACGTTGACGAAGATGCCGACCATGTTCGACAGCGTCAGCCCTGCCATCACCGTCGCGCGCGACCAGCCGAACTCCTGCTCCAGCGGGATGACGAAAGGGCCGATGGCATAGGTCTGCAGGCCAAACATCGAATAGCCGATGGCCGCCGCCGCAGGCACATGCCAATAGCGTCGCCATTCGGCGCCCATGCCCTGGCCGGTAACCTGATTCATCGCGCCTCACTCTCCCCGCGCGCACAAGAAAAGGGCGGCCCCCTGCTGTCAAGGGGCCGCCCGGGAATTGTGCCTTTTGGGCTTGCCGCGGCTAGTCGCCGAAGCGGACCTTCACCCGCATGCCGAACATGCGCGGTTCGCCCAGGAAGACGAATTCCGCGCCGGAGCTAGAAAGGCTGTTGGCCGAAGAGACGTGGTATTTCTGGTTGGTGACATTGGTCGCGAACAGCGCCAGGTCGATCGGCTTGCCGCCGATGTCCTTCCAGTTGAGGTTCAGTGTCAGCAAGTCGGTCGCGGGAGACAGGCCCGGGTTATAGGGCAGGGCGCTGCCGTTGGCGCCGATCAGGCGGCCGGCGGCAAAGGCGGCGTCGTCGCCGTGGCCGCTGAACTGCTCGTCGGTATGAGTAAAGGTCGCGCCGATGGAGATCTTGCCCAGGCTCTCGGGCACCGGCAGCGTATAGGTGCCGGTGATGGTGATGCGATTCTTGGGAGCCCAGGGCAGGATCAGGCCGGGCGAGAGGAACACGGCGCGGTCGCAACGAAAGCTCTCGCGTGCGCAGGTGAAGGTTCCGGCCGAACCGGTGATCACCTTGGCGTCGAGATAGGCATAGCCGATGTCCACCCGCAGGTTGTCGGTCAGGAAAACCGAACCATCGAGCTCGATGCCGCGCAGGCGCGACTTGCCCAGGTTCTGGATGCCGTTGATGCCGGTGAAGGCGGGCGCGGTGCAAAGCGGGTCCGGAGTGGCAGGCGAGTTGGTGCACTGCGGGATGAAGATCGAGACTTGCTGGCTCTTGAAGTCGTTCCAGAAGCCGGCAAGGCTGACGTTGCCGCGCACCGCGCCGCCCCACGAAGCCTTCAGGCCGAGTTCGTAGGTATCGACGAATTCGGGCTGCCAGGTTTCGAACAGGCGGTTCGCCTCGTTGACGCCGCCGCCGCGATAGCCGCGGGCGTACTTGGCATAGATCAGCATGTCTTGGGTCGGCTTGTAGTCCAGTCCGACGAGCCAGGTGGGCTTGCTCGATTCGGTGCTGAAGGTCCGGCCGATGCCGCAGGCGCCGTTGGTGATCAGGGCGGTGTTGGGCAAAGGCGCGTTCGGGTTGGCCGGGGTGGCCGCGCGCGAACAGGTGATCGACAGCGGACCGGTTGGCGAAGGCGTGACGCGGACGTTGTCGGCGTTCACCTTGACCCAGTCCCAGGTGTTGCGGATGCCGGTGGTCAGGCTGAGCTGGCTGGTGATCTTGAAGGTCGCCTGCGCATAGAGGCCGAAGTTGCGATAGTAGTAGTTGTTCTGGGCCAGACCGATACTGCTCAGCAGCGGCGACAGGGTGGTGCACTTGAACGTGTAAACATCGGTGCAGTTCGAGGCCACCGCCGTCCACTGCTGCTGGCTGGAGTTGGGCTGGCTGAGCTCCATGTAGCCGCCTGCCTGCCAGGTCAGCCGGTCGTCCTTGGTCCGGCCCTGCAACTGCAGTTCCTCGGTCAGCGTCCACTGGTCGCCCTGGCCGTTGTCCGGGCCGGGATAGGTGGTGACGAACGGCGTCGGGATGGTCAGCGGGGCGACGACCGGGAAGTCGCCGGTGATATTGAACGAATAGCGTTCCTTGGCCTGGCCATAGCTGACGATGTTCTTGACCGTCAGGGTGTCGCTGGCCTTCCAGGTGGTGGTGTTGATGATCTGCCAGGTGCTGCTGCGCAGGTCGGCGACCGGGTCCGTACCCGACACGTCATAGAAACCATAGCCCTGGGCAGTTTCACGAGCGAGCTGGGCGCATAGCGAATCCCTGAAGGCAGCACCGAACGATGTCGCCGCATTGGGATCGCAGGCGACGATCTTGCCGGTTGCGCCCTTGGTGCGCGAGCGGCTGTAGGTGAACAGGGTGTAGTTCTCGATATCGGGAGTCAGGTCGATCACGACGCCCAGGCGGGCGGCGAAATAGTTGACGTCGTTGAACTTGTCCGGGCCTATGCCAGAGCGGTTGTTGATATAGCCGTCGCGCTTGTAGCGGTCGATGCCGGCACGGATGCGCACCGTGTCGGAGACGGGGATGTTGACCACGCCTTCAAGCCGCCAGGCGTTGCGGTTCCCGGCGGTGACTTCGGCATAGCCGCCGAACGTGTCCTTCGGCTTTTGCGGCACCAGCAGGATGGCTCCGCCGGTCGTGTTGCGGCCGAACAGGGTGCCTTGCGGTCCCTTGAGAACCTGCACGTTCTGCAAATCGAACATCGAGCCGACGCCGGCGCCGTTGCCGCTGGTGATGTTGGACGAAAGGCGCGGTGCGACCACGTCCGCGAAATAGACGCCGACAGTCGGCAGGGTGTTGAGATCCTGCGAGAAACCGCGGATGGCGAAAGACGATTTTTCCGGCCCGTAGCGGCTGTTGACCGTCAGCGAGGGCGTGTAGGCGGCAAGGTCGGCGCTGTTGGCGACATTGCGGTTCGACAACTGCTCCTGATTGTAGACCGTGATCGAGATCGGCACGTCGAGCAGCTTTTCCTCGGTGCGCCGCGCGGTCACGACAATGTCGTTGCCTGTGCCGGCATCGTCCGCGCCCTGCGCCAGGGCCGGCATGGACCACACCGCCGTCAGCGCGCTGGCGGCAAGCGCAATTCGCCTGATGTTCGATTTCCTCATGGTTTCCTCCCTTGTTGTCCTCCCGCGACAGCTATCAGAAATTGGCGCGTCGCGCCATGTTTCCGCTTTGCTTGAGAACGCCGACGCAAGGGGTGCGGCAATGACAATTTGGTGTCAAGTCTCGATATGGGTGAGGGGCATCCGCCGCTTGGGCGTCACGCCCGAACCTGTGGCGGTCGCCACGGCGGCGAACAGCTCGTAGAGCCGGTCGGCCAGCTCTCCGGTGCGCTGCGCGGGGAATTCCTCGCGCAGCATGTCGGCCAGCGATCGCCCGTTGCTTTCGCAAATCCGCTCCAGCCGGATGCCTTCGGCGGTTGGAGCCAGCAGGGGTGCGCGGGCGTGCTTAGGGTTGGGGTGGAATTCGATCAGTCCCGCCTCGGCCAGAGCCCTTGCCGAGCGCAGGATCGATTGGCGCGGGAAATTGTGCATGCGGGCGATCTGGGCAACCGTCATCGCATCGGGCCACCAGACCACCGCGCCCAGGGTCATCACGTCGAGCGGGGCCAGCTTCAGGTCCTTGTAGCCGGCAGAAATGTGCGCGCGCAGGCAGCCGTAAAGACGGTAGATGTAGCTGATCAGCCGCATCATCTCTTCCACATCGGCGTCGCGCGGATTCATGGGGAGGGAAATTGGCACGGAAACGGCCAATGTCAAACCGCACCGGCCCATCCGCGCATTGACACTTGGCCCCGTCGCTGAAAGCTTGCGCGAAAGTATCGGGGAGCAGGTATTGGCTGAACAAGGCAAAGCAACGGCGGCGGCCGAGTGGCGGGCGGGCTGGACACTTGCCCTCACCGGCATGGCGGGGGTCTCGCTGACGACGCTGCATTCGGGCTCCACCGGCGTGATGATGGAGCCGCTGGAGCACGAATTCGGCTGGACCCGGACCGAGATCTATCTCGGCAATTCGCTGGTTTCCTGGGTGCCGGTGCTGCTCGGCACGCTGATGGGCCTGGGCATCGACCGCTTGGGCCCGCGCCGCATCGCGCTTGCAGCCATTGTACTGGTCTGTGGCGGCTATGCGCTGCTTTCGCAGGCAAGCGGCAACCTGTGGCAATGGTGGGCGCTGTGGCTGCCGATCGGCGTCGCGCTCGCGACCATGCCTGCGGTGTGGATGGCGCCGGTGACCGCCCGGTTCGACAAGTCGCGCGGCCTGGCCATTGCCGTGGCGCTGTCGGGCACGGGCCTCAGCAATTTTCTGGTGCCTCCACTAACCAACCTGCTGGTGATGCACCATGGCTGGCGCGGCGGCTATCTCGGGCTGGCCGTGATCTGGGCAGCGGTGGTCTTTCCGCTTGCCTGGTTGTTCCTGCGCGATGGCGCAGGCCGGCCCTCGTCCCCCGCGCCGGACAAGCCGGTGGCGGCAGGTCCGCTGCCCGGCCTCACTGCGGCCGAAGGGTTTCGCAGCGCGTCTTTCTGGAAGCTGTTCTTCGGCGCTTTCCTCAGCACCGCCGGGGGGGTGGCGCTGATCATGAACATGGTGCCGGTGCTAGTCTCGACCGGCATCGAAAAGGGTGCGGCCGCCTGGATCCAGGGCCTTGCCGGCCTTTCGACCGTGGTCGGCCGCATCTTCGGCGGCTGGCTGATGGACCGCTTTTCGGCCAAGCACATCGCCGCCGCCGCGACGGTCACCGCCGTGCTGTTGCCGCTCATGCTTCTTTTGTTGCCCGGTGTGGTGCTGGCCGCGGCCTTCGGCGCCTTTGCCTATGGTTTTGCCGGCGGGGCCAAGATTGGTGCGATCGTCTTTCTCGCCAGCCGGCACCTCGGCCAGCGCGCCTTCGGCACGCTCTATGCCTCGATCAACGCCTTCATGGCGCTGGGCGTCGGCACCGCGCCATTGGCGGCGAATTATGTCTACGACCTTACGAAGAATTACACGCCGGTGATGTGGACGGCGGTGCCGGTGTTGTGCCTGGCTTCGTTCATCTACCTGTCGCTGGGCAAGTATCCGGTGTTCGCCGCCGGGGACGAGGGCCAAGGCGAGGGCAAGCCGGCATGAGTGGGACGCAACCGATCAAGGCAACGCCCATCCCCGGCGCGCCGTTCGGATGGGAAGTCGAGATCGATCTCGCGAGGCCACTGGGCCATGCCGAGTGCGAAGCCCTTCGGGAGATCTGGCGCCGCGACGGGTTGATCCTGCTGCGCGGGCAGGACCTGTCGATGGACCAGCAGTTGGACGCCTGCGAGATCTTCGGCCCGGTGCTGCGCGGCATGCTCGATAACTACCTGGTATCGAACACGCGCGAAGAGGGCCTGCTGGGCACGGCGGAGCTGCTGTTCCACAACGACATACCCTTCGTCCCCGCGCCATATCTGGGCGGTTCGCTGCATGCGCTCGAAGTGGCGGACGATGCCGCGCCGACCCGGTTCGCTAGCGGGTTCAGGGCCTGGGAGCGGCTGCCTGCCGAAACCCGCGCCCGGATCGAACATGCCAATGCGCTGCATGTCCAGGGCCACTTGCTGGCCCGGCGCACCCTGCTTTCCGACCTGTCGCCCGGCGATAGCTGCGCGGTTCATGCCGTGCAGGGCCGTCAGCCGGCGACCGGGCGGCCCTACCTGTTCGTCAACATGGAAATGACTGCCTGCCTTACGCACTTGCCCCAGCCGGAAAGCGATGCGCTGCTCGAGGAGCTGTTCTCCTGCCTCTACGATCCCGCCGAAATCTACGATCACCACTGGCGCAAGGGCGATCTGGTGATCTGGGACAACCTGGCCGTGCAGCATGCCCGTTCAGAACTGGGCGAGGGCGAGCGGACCCTGCAGCGGGTGACCATCGCCGAACTGGGCTACTGGCAACAAATCCCCAGTGCGCTGAAAAGCTTCGACGAGCTCCAGCAGATGTAAAAGCGTCAGGCCGCCGCTGGCGAAAGGTACTCCGGCCGCGCCACTCGTTCCTTCCAGTATTGCGTCTCGCTCATCGAATCGCCGCTGGCGAAGTGGATGTCGCTGGGGGTGCCGGCGCGGAAGTTGATGAAGCTCATGCCTTCGGGGCCCGGCGCGATCGAATACATGGTGTCGGCGGCGATGGCGACGGCGGTCCCGGCGGGGAACAGCTTCTGGCCAAGGCGGATTGCGCCCCTGGTAATGAAGATCACTTCGTCCTCGCTGTGCGAATGTACGCCGCGCTGCGCCATTTCGGGCGGTAGTGGTTCGGATGGACCGAAGTGGTTTTCGTGCAGCCAGACTTCGCAAGTTGGGCATTGCCCGTCCGAATGCATGCCGCCGCCCACGCCATGGCCGGAAAGGTCCGCGGCGCCCGGGACCCGGTCGGCCGGGAGCAGGTGAATGTGCCCGCCCTTGCGGTTGTGTCCTGCCGCGCCGGCCCCGCGGAACGTAAGCACAATGGCCTCGCCAGGTCCCGCGCCGGTGATCGTGACACATTCGCCATGTTCGGCGATCAGGCTCGATCCCGCGCCCAGCCGCACTCCGCCGGCCAGCACTTCGCCCTGCCAGATATAGCCAAGGCAATCGTTCGCCATCGGGCCCACCTCAAGCTGCTCGCCCTTGCCCAGGCGGTGGAGCCAGGCGTGGATCGGATCATGGTCTCCCGACAGGTAGGCTTCAGACTTTCCGTTCCCGCCTAGCCCTTCGGGCAGCGGTGCAGCGTGGCGTTTGTCTGGCGTGACGATCGATACCTTGGCCATGATCCGCTCCTCGTTGTCTTGTTGCAGGGCAAAATAGCGCTCCGGCGAGTGCCAGCAAGGGAAATGCGCGTTGCCGGGAGGCCTCTCTGGTGCTAGGCGGCCCACATGACCAGCTGCGAGCAATGTCTCGTGCGCAATCGCGCGATATGTGCGACGCTCGACGACGGGGAGATCAAGGCGCTGAACGCCATCGGGCGGCATCGCAAGATTGCCGCGGGCGAATCGCTTATCTGGGAGGGCGAGGATTCGGTCGTCGTCGCCAATGTCATCGATGGTGTCCTCAAGCTTTCGACCGGGACCGAGGACGGCCGCGAACAGATCGTCGGCGTGGTCTACCCATCCGATTTCATCGGCCGGCCCTATGGTGAGCAGGCGGGGCAAGGCGTCACTGCCCTCACCGATGCGCAGGTCTGCGTGTTCAGCCGCCGCGATTTCGAGGCATTCGCCCGCGAACACCCCGCGCTCGAACGCAAGCTGCTTGAACGAACGCTCGACGAGCTTGACCGGACGCGGCACTGGATGCTGCTGCTTGGGCGCAAGTCGGCGGGCGAAAAGATCGCCAGCTTCCTGCTCGAAATGGCCGACCGGCTGGTCGACGGCACCTGCCAGGCCAATATCTTCGCCGAGGTGAAGCGGGTGGAGCTGCCCTTCTCGCGCCAGCAGATCGCCGATCTTCTGGGCCTGACCATCGAGACGGTGAGCCGCCAGTTCACCCGGCTCAAGGATGCCGGGATCATCACCCTGCCAAGCCCGCGCGAAGTCGAAATCCGCGACCGCGCGCGGCTGCAGATGGAAGCGGGCTGAAGCGCCGCTTTTCAACCTATTGTCGTAACAGCCATGTTTGGTTAGCCTTGCCGCCGGGAAAACGGCTGGGGGGTCGCGCGGCTATGGCTGGCAAGCGGTTCATTGCATTCGGTGGGTTGCTGGCGTTTGCGTTTGCAGCGCAGGCGCAAGCAGGCGAGTCCGACGTTCCAACTGCTTCGGAAGCGGCGCCTGTCGCGATCGCAGCTCCGGCCAGCGCGCCCGCCGCCGAAGCTCCGCCCGCCAGGATCGCGTCCAGCGTGTTCGCCCGGCGATCCTTCGTGCGCGGCCCCAAGCTCTCGCCCGATGGGACGAGGATCGTCTCCCGGGTCAACATGGAGGGCAAGGAAGCGATCGGCATCATGTCTCTCACCGGGGGCGACAAGCCGATCCTGTTCGGCATTCCCGACAAGTTCGATCTTAACTGGTATCGCTGGGCGGGCAACGGCACGCTGCTGATCAGCCTGGGCCAGACCGTGCCCTGGTTCGACGATGAAGCCTGGTCGACGAGGCTGATCTCATTCGACATCGCGGCCCAGAAGGGCACCTTCCTTGGCGAAAGGGAGCAAGGGCTGACAGGCGACGACGTGCTTTGGGTCGATCCCGAGGGCAAGACCCTGCTGCTGTCCTACCAAAAACGATCTATGATTATCCCTCTGTTTATTCGGTAGAAATCGCCACCAACAAGCGCAACCTGGTGGTGCCGCAGCGCACCAACATCTGGGACTGGTATGCCGACGACCAGGGCACGGTCCGGTTCGGATTCGGCTCGGGCGGCGTAGATCGCTGGCAAATGGTCTATCGCGCTACCGGCAATGACAAGTTCGAAGTGCTGCGCGGCAAGATCGACGACGAGGACGCGGGCTTCGATGTCGTTCGCATCGTTCAGGGCAGCGACGAAGGCTATCTCATCCGGCGCAACGACGCGACCGGCCGCAATGCGCTCTACAAGTTCAATTTCGCCACGCACACCCGGGGCGACCTGGTGTTCGACAGCCCGACCAATGATATCGAAGATTACGACACGAGCGACGACGGCAAGACGCTGACCGCCGCCCGGTATATCGACGACAGGCCGCGGGTTCACTGGTTCGAACCTGTGATGAAGGCGATACAGGACGATATCGACAAGGCCGTCGGGCAGCATCGCCAGGCCTTTGTCGTCTCGCGCAGCCGCAACGGGAACATGCTGCTCGTCCACGTGGGCGCCTCGAACGATCCGGGCCATTACTATGTCTACCAGTTGTCCGAAGGGGTGATGCACCGCTTCGCCTCGATCAACGATGGTCTCAATGCACGCCAGCTCGCGCCCAGCCGCTATGTCAGCTACAAGGCGCGCGACGGGCTCGATATTCCCGCGTACCTGACCCTGCCACGTGGGCGCGCGCCGCAAGGGCTTCCGCTCATAATCCTGCCGCATGGCGGCCCCTACGATATTCGCGACAATGGCGACTTCGATCCCGAAGTGCAGTTCTACGCCAACCGCGGCTATGCCGTGCTGCAGCCCGAATTCCGCGGCTCGGGCGGCTATGGCAAGGCCTTTTATGAAAGAGGCGAGGGCCAGTGGGGACGGGCGATGCAGGACGATCTCGACGACGGGATGGATTGGCTTGCCAAGCAGGGCACGATCGATCCGAAGCGGGTGTGCATCGTCGGCGGCTCCTATGGCGGCTATGCCGCGCTGTGGGGGGCAGTGCGCAATCCCGAGCGGTATCGTTGCGCCGCCAGTTTTGCCGGCATTTCCGACCTTGGCCGGCAGCTCAAGTACCAGCTGGATATCATGATCAGCCGCAAGTACCGCAAGGATTGGCGCGTCACCGTACAAGGCAAGGAGCCCTTCGATCTCAAGACGGTATCGCCGCTGTTCACCGTCGACAAACTCACTGTCCCGGTGCTGCTAATGCACGGC
>JAYRPK010000269.1:0-4177 GCA_041911195.1 Novosphingobium sp.
GAAATGCCATCGGTCAGGGCCTCAAGGCTTACGAACGGCGCTAAGCGTCTGATACGAAATTCGCGGAAGGACGAATTTCGAAGCGGTACCGGCTTGCTCCAAATTGAAATTCCGGATCAGACGCCTGTCCTCAATCCAGCAGGTGCCCCGCCCGGTCGCGTTTGACCGCAAGATAGCGCTGGTTGTGCGGATTGGGCGGCAGGCTGTGCGGCACGCGTTCGGCGATTTTGACGCCCTCACCTTCAAGCGCCGCCACCTTGGCCGGATTGTTGGTCATCAGCTTGATCGCGCGCACCCCCAGCAGCTCCAGCATCCGCGCCGCCACCGGAAAGTCGCGCGCTTCGGCGGGCAGGCCGAGGCGGGTGTTGGCATCGATCGTGTCGAAACCCTGGTCCTGCAGCCGATAGGCGCGCAGCTTGTTGATCAGGCCGATGCCGCGCCCTTCCTGCCGCAGGTAGAGCAGCACGCCCCATCCGCCGCCCCCGGCCTCTTCGGCCATGGCCTCGAGCGCAGCATCGAGCTGCGGCCCGCAATCGCACTTGAGGCTGCCGAGTATGTCTCCTGTCAGGCACTCCGAATGCAGCCGCACCAGGGGCGCGCGGTCGCCGCTCTGCCGGCCGATGACCAGCGCGACATGCTCGCGGGTGTCGTCGGCCGAGCGGAAGGCGACGATCTCCGCCTCCTCGCAGGCCGCGACCGGAAGCCGCGCCCGCGCGGCGACGAACAGCGCGGTGGTGTCCTTCCATTCGGCAAGATCGCCGGCCAGGACCGCCTGCGCCTCGCCGCGCGGTTCGGCATCCACGAGAAAGGCCGGCAGCACCCCGGCCAGCCGCGCGAGCTCCATCGCCGCCTCGGCCTCGGCGCGGAAGTCCAGATGCTCGGCAACAAAAGGCCCCTTCATCGGGAAGGCGAGGTCAAGCGCGGGATCGGCGACGGCGCGGGCGAGGTCCAGCCCGAACGGCTCGGCCCCGCGGATCAGCACCGGCGCATGCGGCTCTGCCGCCTCGCGCTGGTTGGCGAGCTTGAGCGTCGCGGCGCGCGCGGCGGAAATCAGCATGTGGCCGGACGAGACCCCCGCGCCGAAGCCCGTCTCGGCGGGCAACAGAGAAAAAGCGCCCTCGAAGGCAATCGGCCAGCCATGGCGCATGGCGTCGATCGCCAGGGCCACCCGCCGGGCCGGAGACGGCCCAAGCCTGGTCAAAGCGCGAACTCCGTGATCAGCGGCACGTGGTCGGAGCACTGCTCCCAATTGCGCGTTTCCTCGACGATGCGGTGGCCGCTCGACTGCGCGGCAAGATCGGGCGAGGCCCACATGTGATCGAGCCGCCGCCCGCGGTCCTTGCCCTGCCAATAGGTGCGATAGGACCACCATGAATAGTTCCGCTCCGGCGCGGGGATGTGCTTGCGGCCCAGATCGACCCAGCCATGCGCATCGCGCAAGGCCCCCAGCGCCTCCACTTCGATCGGCGTGTGGCTGACGACCTTGAGCAAGGCCTTGTGATCGTAGACGTCGCAATCGAGCGGGGCCACGTTGAAATCGCCCAGCAACAGGGTCGGCCGGTCTAGCTTGTCCGACCAGCGCGTCATCCGCTCGAGGAAATCGAGCTTCTGGCCGAACTTGGGATTGGCATTGCGGTCCGGGATGTCGCCGCCCGCCGGAATGTAGACGTTTTCCAGCACCAGGCCTTGCCCGGGGCCCAGCAGCTCCACGCCCACATGCCGCGCCTCGCCATTGTCCTGCCAGTCGTGCCGCGAATATTCGCGCAAGGGTATGCGGCTGACGGTGGCGACGCCGTGATAGCCCTTCTGCCCATGCACCGCGCGGTGGGTATAGCCCAGCGCGTCGAACGCCTCGTGCGGGAACAGGTCGGCGACGGTCTTGATTTCCTGCAGGCACAGCACATCGGGCGCCTGCTCGGTCAGGAACCGCGCGACTTGATCGATCCTGAGGCGAACCGAGTTGATGTTCCAGGTAGCGATAGAGAGCATGGCGCGGAGCTTTAGGTGCGTTGATCGGGACCGGCAAGCCGGTCCCTCGCGCCACCCATGTTGCGGCGATCCATGCAAAACCCCACAAAAAACCCCCGACCCGGGGGCATGGGGTCGGGGGTTCCTTTGTGCGTTCGTCACGCAGTTGACATCTTGGCCCACCAGGAGGCGCGGGCAACAGGGGGGAAACCCGCCTCAGGCCGCGATGTCAGGTACCTATTTAGGGACTTTTCGCTTGCTGCCAAGTGAATGACCCTGTCAGCTATGTATCGGTTTGTCGCGATGCCTGCACGGCAAGCGCCGAGCTGTTTCCCGTCAACGACGAGCCGGGTTGCGGGGGTCGTTCCAGCGAAAGTCGTTGTCCGGAACCGCGACGCCGTATTGCTGATTCGACAGCCGAATCGTCGTCCGCCGATTCTGCGAGTCGAGCGCCACCCAGCTCGTCAGCTCGAGCCCGCCGGGGGCCGAAGCCTTGCGCACGAAGATCAGGGTGATGACGCCGTATTCGGGATGGCGGCTGTCGCGCACCTCGACACTGACCACGTTGGGATCGGCAGTGGCCTGCAGGCGGCCATAGCGCGAGACGTCGCGGTTGGGATCGAGCAGCACGCCCAGCGGGCTGTTGCGGATCGGCCAGCGCTGCACCTGGCGAACCTTGTAATCGATGAAGGTCAGCGCCGCGCCATCCGAAACGATCAGGATCGGCACGCGCGGTTCATACTGGAAGCGGATCCTGCCCGGCCGCTTCAACGTCAGCACGCCACTAGCGCGGTTGCCGTTGCGGTCGGTCTGGGTGAAGTCGGCCTTCAACGTCGAAATCGCCCGCAATGCGCCGACCGCTTCGGTCAGCTGGCTGGGCACGGCCGGGGCTGGGGCCGGCGATTGGGCCGGGGCCGTGGCGGGAATGACGCAAAGGCCACAGCCAAACGCCGCCAGAACGGCGGCGCTTGCGGTCTTGACGGAAGATCTGAAAGGCAGGTTCATGCCACGGGCCATAGGTCTGGAGCCTTGAACCCTTTGTGAACCTTACTTGATCTTGGCTTCCTTGAACTCGACATGCTTGCGCACGACCGGATCGTACTTGCGGAAGCTCATCTTCTCGGTCGTGTTGCGCGGGTTCTTCTTGGTGACATAGAAGAAACCGGTGTCGGCGCTGGAAACGAGCCGGATCTTGACGGTTGCGGGCTTTGCCATGGCTTTGTCCTGAAATTCCCGATTCGGCCGCTGGCGGCCCTGAAACAGCGAAAGCGGCAGCTAGCGCCGCCTCTCGAAGGCGCGGCCATTGCGCGAAGGGGCGGGGAAAGTCAAGGCAGTTGCGCAGGCGCGGCGGCCCCGCACCTGCCGGCCTTGTTACCTTCCGGCGAAAAGCAACCGGCCGGGACCTAGCCTGGCCAATACTCCGGCGAGATCGGCATTGGATACGGCAAAGCAGCCCTGGCTGCGCCCGACCCGGCCAATCGTCTCCGCCAGGTCGTTATCGACATAGCTGGCGGCATGGATGACGATGCCCCGGTTCAGCGCATTGTTGTTTTCCGGGTCCAGCCCGATCAGCCGGCGCTGGGTGCCGTGCTTGCCGATGTAGGTGCTGGAAGTGAGGAATGCGCCGGGGCAGGATGCGTTGGAGCCGGGCTGATTGGAGAAACGTTCCACCCAGCCGCTGTTGGCCGGGTCCGATCCCCGCCCGTGCGCAACGAGGTGCGTGGACATCACCCGCCCGTTGCCGATGTCGAGCAACTGCAAACGGGGCAGTCCCGACTGGATGGAGAAATCGGCAATGGCCATGACGTCGCGGTTGACGACGGCGGCGGAATGGCGGTCAAGCGCTGCCCAGGCGCGTTCGAGCAGGGCCGGCGTCTCGCCACTGCGCACAGTCGCGAAAGTGCGCGTGGCGGTCAGTCCCGCGAACGAGGCAAGTGCAGCGCCCATGAAGTGGCGCCGGTCAATTTTCACAATGATGCAATCCCGAATCGACTTTGACGCGCAAGTGGTGGCTGCTAGTTCGTTCGCAAAGGGGAATCGGGTGGGTTTTCGATGAAACGAATGCTTTGCGCGATGGCTGCCCTGTTGGCGCCGGGATTGCCCGCGATCGCCCAGACCGCCCCGCCGCTCTGGTCGCCCGCCCAGATCCAGCAGCTTCGCGACTGGAATTCCGCCGCGCCGCTCGATGCCCTGCCCCGGCTGGCGACCC
>JAYRPK010000270.1:0-2592 GCA_041911195.1 Novosphingobium sp.
GGCGCGGCCCATGCGATCGACTACAAGGCGCAGGACTTTGTCGAGGAAGTGGCGCGGATCACCGGCGGCAAGGGCGTGAACCTGGTGCTCGACATGGTCTCGGGCGACTATGTTCCGCGCAACCTGAGGTGCCTCGCGGAGGACGGCCGCCATGTCACCATCGCCATTCTCGGCGGCGCCAAGGCAGAGCTAAACATGGCAGTGGTCATGGCCCGGAGGTATACCCTTACCGGCTCGACCCTGCGGCCGCGCAGCGCCGAATTCAAGGCGCTGCTCGCCCAGGAGATCGCCCGGCACGTCTGGCCCCTGGTCGAAGAGGGCTCGCTGCGCCCGGTGATGGATTGTATCCTACCGCTGGCCGATGCCGCCAAAGCCCATGCGCGGATGGAAGCGGGCGAGCATGTCGGGAAGATCGTGCTGGAGGTGTGACGATGGAAAGGCTGGTGCTTCATGAGGATCCTTGCAGCGGCAATTGCTACAAGATCCGGCTGATCGCCGCCCTGCTTGGCCTGCCGCTGGAGCGGCGCGGGTACGATATCCTCAAGGGCGAAACGCGCACGCCCCACTTTCTCGCCACGGTCAATGCCAATGGCCGCATCCCGGTGCTGCAGGTGGGAGAGCGCTTCCTGCCCGAAAGCAATGCCGCCTGCTGGTATCTCGCCGAAGGCAGCCGCCTGATCCCGCAAGACCGCTTCGCGCGCGCCGACATGCTGCACTGGATGTTCTTCGAGCAATACAATCATGAGCCCAACGTCGCGACCCTGCGCTTCTGGCTGCGGTTCGTTGGCGAGGCCAATCTCACCGAAATGCAGCGCGGCCAGATCGCGGCCAAGCGCACCGGGGGCGAAGCGGCGCTGAGGCTGATGGACCAGCATCTTGCCGGCCGGGACTGGCTGGTGGGCAGCGGCGCGAGCCTCGCCGACATCGCGCTCTATGCCTATACCCACGTCTGCGAGGCTGGCGGCTTCCGGTTGCAAGACTATACGGCGATCCGCCGCTGGCTCGACCGGGTGGCGGCATTGCCGGGCTATGTCGCGATGGATTGAGAGAACCTTGCCCAAGCGGGTGCGATGCCCTACATGAGTCGCCGAACGGCCGCTCCGCAAGGGGCGGCCTCATTATTTTTACCGGAGACGCCCGTGACTCAACCCCATCCGCTCATGCCGCATGCGACGGCGTCCTGGCTCGTCGACAACACCGCGCTGACCTTCGAGCAGATCGCCGAGTTCTGCGGGCTGCACATCCTTGAAGTGCAGGCGATGGCCGACGACCTGGCGGCGAGCAAATATACCGGTCGCGATCCCGTGCGCGCCGGCGAGCTGACCATGGCCGAGATCGAGCGCGGCCAGGACGATGCCAACTATGCGCTAAAGATGCAGAAGGCGCCGGTCCAGGTCAGCCGTACCAAGGGCCCGCGCTATACGCCGGTGTCCAAGCGGCAGGACAAGCCCGACGGCATCGCCTGGATCCTGCGCAACCATCCCGAGATTTCCGACGCCCAGATCGGCAAGCTGATCGGCACCACCCGCAACACCATCACCGCGATCCGTGAGCGCACGCACTGGAACATTTCCAATATCGTCGCCAAGGACCCGGTTACGCTGGGCCTGTGCTCGCAGCGCGAGCTTGACGCTATCGTTGCCCGTGCGGCGAAGAAGGCCGGGCTGGCCGACGAGGCCGGCGATGACGCGCGGCTCGGCGGCGACCGCGATGCGCTGATCGAGGAACTGCGCGCCGAACGCGAAGCGGCGGCCAAGGCAGCCAGCGAAGCGGCCCAGGAAGCCGAGGCGGCCGCCTGGATCGAGGCGAAGCGCGCGGCGGAAGCGGCCGGAGAGGAATAGTGCCCGGCACCCGGGCGGGCCTTGCCGCCTAGGCCTCGCGAATTGCCTTGCTACGCACGCGGTGAGCGGGCACACTAGCTTACATGGATGTAAGCAAATATCCGCAGGTATGGCGCGAACGCTATGCCCATCCCTGCGCCTGGGATGAGCCCTTCCCGCCCCTGGCGATGACCGATCTGTTCGCGCAAAGCGTCGAGGCGCATTCCGATGCGCCGCTCGCGGACTTCTACGGGCGCGTCTATTCCTATCGCCAGATCATGGCCGAAGCGCGCGCCTTCGCCGCCGGACTGCAGCAACTGGGCGTGGCCAAGGGCGATCGCATCGGCCTGTTCCTGCCCAATGTGCCAACTTACCTCTCCGCCTATTTCGGCGGCATGATGGCGGGCGCCACCATGGTGAACTTCTCGCCGCTCTATACGGCGGCGGAGCTTTCGGCGCAGGTCGCCGATTCGGGCGCGCGCATGCTGGTGACGCTCGACGTGCCGGCGCTGCTGCCCACGGCTACCGAAGTCCTGCGCACATCCTCGCTCGAACGGCTGATCGTCGCGCGGCTGGCCTCGCTGCTGCCGTGGTGGAAGGGGGCGGCGATGCGCCTGTTGCGCCGCTCACAGTTGACGCCCCTGCCCAAGGGCCCCGACATCGCCGATTGGCGCAGCGTGCTTTCGACCCAGGCGCCCGCGCCGGTGGCGATCGACCCGCTCGCCGACCTCGCGCTCATCCAGTATACCGGCGGCACCACCGGCACGCCCAA
>JAYRPK010000271.1:0-7253 GCA_041911195.1 Novosphingobium sp.
GAGGTGCCGGACTACGTCTACTCGCGCACGATCGACCCCGAGACCGCGCCGGACACGCCGACGGTCATCACCGTCGACTTCGAGAAGGGCGACGCCACGGCCATCGACGGCGTGAAGATGTCCCCGGCGACCCTGCTGGCCAGGCTCAACGAACTCGGCCGCGCCAACGGCATCGGCCGCCTCGACCTCGTCGAGAACCGCTTCGTCGGCATGAAGAGCCGCGGCATGTACGAGACGCCGGGCGGCGAGATCTATGCCCGGGCCCATCGCGGCATCGAGAGCATCACGCTCGATCGCGGCGCGGCGCATCTCAAGGACGAGCTGATGCCCAAGTATGCCGAGATGATCTACAACGGCTTCTGGTTCGCCCCCGAGCGCGAGATGCTGCAGGCGGCGATCGATCACAGCCAGCAGCGGGTCAACGGCACGGTGCGCCTGAAGCTCTACAAGGGCCTCGCCCAGGTAGTCGGGCGCAAGAGCCCCGATTCGCTCTATTCGGAGCGGCACGTGACTTTCGAGGACGATGCCGGCGCCTATGACCAGAAGGACGCGGCAGGCTTCATCAAGCTCAATGCCCTCAGATTGCGGCTGCTGGCGCAGCGGGACCGGTAGAGTCTTTTTCCGCCTGACGGCCGGTGCCGCGCAAGCTTCGGAGCAGCCGAAGCGGTCCATGCATTGCTGGTCGTCAACATGCTGAGAAAAGTTCTCCACCGCGAATGCGGCGGGCTGTGGAAAACATCCACAGATTCTTCTTGCGCGACTCACTTTTGGGGCGCAGCCTTCACTTGTCGAAAGGGAAGAAATCGACGGACTTTTTCGGGCTTAACCGCTTGAAAGAGAACGGAAAATCTCAACCTGATCGAGGTGGCTGCGATGCCCGCAGCAGCGTCGGAAAACGCGCCTTGCAAAGTCTTCGGACAGAGCCTGGCGAACCGCAGATGCAGCGAGAGGCGCGCGGTCATCGGGAGGCTCGAATGCAGCCTGAAGGAGCTTGCGGAAAACCCCAATTCGGTTTCGGCCGATAGGGGTGGGACGCCGAGTGACTAAAGGCAAGAGCCTGACATGCGGCCTGAAAGGGACAGCGGTCGGGCGGAAAGCTTCGAACCTCTTGGAACCGCCAGGCGGAAGGACAGGCTCCCCCGGAGCCGGCCCAACCGCCTGACGGGACCAACAGCCGGCACAAGTCGGCGGACATGGCAACGGCAGGCGCCTTTTCCCGTTCATCGGGGCCGAAAGGCAAGGCGTGCCGGTGAGCCGAATGGAACGACACGGTCGCGGTGGGGCTTGCCCCGGCAAGATCGGGCCTGATGCGACGAGCATCACGATGCGAATGCACCCCCGGTGCCTATGCACGCGAGGTGCTCGACCAGCGCATCACCAAGGCCAGTCGGAAAGTGCGGCGAAGGCTTTGGCAGCGGAGCAATCCGCCTGCAGAAGCAAGTCCAGACCCCGGTTGTGCGGGTTATAATGGGGTCGGCAGCAATGCCGGCCCCATTTGCTATGTGATCAGCCGGCCAGCCCCGGCAGATGCCTGGCAAAGGACGCCCAGACGCCCGGCACCGAAACGAAGAACACTTGCATGGCGATGACCAGGGCAAACAGGCCCGCCCCCAGCTTGGTCGCCCAGTGCACCCGGCCGAGCGTGCGCCGGTCCCAGACGATCAGCGGCACGAAGACCAGCCAGCAAGCCGCCATGTGGACATTGTTGGTCATCACGGATGGAGGCAAAAGCGGTAGGCGATGCAGCGCCGGCTCGGTCAGCATCAGCATGAGGCCGAGCATGATCCGCTTGTGCGCCTGCAAGTCGCGCCGGCTTTCCCGCCAGCCGAGCCACAGCATGGCGATGAACACCGGGATCGACACCAGCGGCACGGCCGACCAGGTCAGCGCATCGGTGAACGGCGGAGCGCTGCCACGCGCCACCATGCCGGCGGCAGTGACGTACATCACCGGAACCATGGCTACGCCCAGCGCCATGCCGGCCACGCCCAGCGCCCGGTGCAGATCGCGCCTTCCGGCCGAAACCAGCGAAACCTGCGCCAGGAACACCGCGAGCCAGGCGGAGAAGACCAGCCCATGTACCATCAGATCGGTCACCAGCGGCGGGTTTGGCCGCGGGTAATTGAACAGGTTCAGCGGCTTGAGATAGAAGCTTGGCCCGAAGCCCAGCACTATGGCGAAGGCAATGAACCAAGCCATCCGCGTATAGAACCGGCGCTCGCGCGCGCCCGGCGGCATGGCGCCGGCGCCCTCCGTCACGGTCTGCGTCATACTCCCCAACCTCCAACTTACTTGGTCGACAATTGTCCACGAATTGCGCCTGCCGGGAATTCGGCATTATGCACGTTGACGTAATAGTCCCCAGGCGCGGCGATCATTGCCTTGAGCTTCTCGGGATCGACCGCGATGCACATGTCGCTGGCGACATCGACAGTGACAACCGGCGGCCCGTTCGCACCAGCGGCCCCCGAATGGACATGCGCCATGGTTGCCCTGGCGATCTTGCTCGCGGTCAGGGTGTAGCAGAAATCGCCGGCATCGGCGTCGATCTCCACCGAGAACGTGCCGGCGCCGTCGGCGTCGCCGCCGGCTGGCTCACTGGCCCCGTTCAGGGTCGATACCAAAGTCACGCTGGCGGCGAGAGCGGGCGTGGCCGCTCCCAGCGCGCATGTGCTCAAGGCAAGTGCAATATTGCGAAATGTCCGCATGGCCTGTCTCCTCAAGGCCGGCGGCGGCAGCCGCTTCGCTCCGTGCCGGCCAACCGGGCGATGCTATACCGCCCGCAAGCCCTTGGGAAGCATCAAGCGAATTGCCCCATGTCGCTCTCGCACTCCTCTACCAGCGCCATGCGCATGGTCGGGCGGTGGAACAGGTTCATCTCGTCGTTGACCACGGCATCGTTCATCACCGTGGTCGAGAGATATTCGGCCGTGCCGCGGAAGATTGCCTCGTCTTCGAACCACAGTTCGCTGACGACGTCATAGGGCAGTTCCTCGTTGGTGCCTGATTCAGCATGCGGCAGCGGCGTCAGGTAGCGGCGCATGTAGCGGGTGATGCCGCTCTCGCGCCCGCCGCCGTTGGCCATGGCCAATGGCACGTGCCTGTTCTCGTAATAGTCCTTGAATTCCTCCATGCTCATGCCGGGCTTGCGCTTCATCAGCAGCAGGATCTTGTAGGCCATTGTCCTCTCCTATCGGGTAAGCAGGTTGCGCCGCAACGCCGCGAGCTGACGCGGGCCCAGGCCGAGTTCGGTCTGAAGATAGCCCTCGATCGAGCCGTGATCCTTGCGCATCTGGTCGAATGCGGCATCGAGATAACTGCCATCGACCCCGCCGAGCGCCGCCTGCACTTCGGGCGGCAGCGCAGCGAGCGCCGCGAAAGAGCCGCCATTGCGGCCAAGCGACGGCCGCGCCGCCCGGTTGCTCAGCAGGAAGTCCTCGCGCACTGTCTCGTAAGGCACGCCAAGCGCGGTGAGCACCAGCGCGGTGGCGATGCCGGTGCGGTCCTTGCCGGCGGTGCAATTCACCACCGTCGCACCCTTGCCGGCCACCAGCCGGGCAAAGAGTTCCCGATAGGATGGCGCCATCGCCTTGGGCATGCCGCGATAGCCCTCTGCCATCATCCGGTGAACGGTATCGACCGACAGCATCCTGGGGTCCCCGAACATGGCGGCCATGTTCATCGAGCCCATGCTGTAATCGCGCGCCCAATAGCCCTGGCCCGACAGTACGAGCCAGTTGTTGCTGTCCAGATGGCGCTCGTCGGTGGAGCGCAGGTCGATGATCGAGCCGATGCGCAGCGCTTGCAACTGGACCATGCCCTGCGGCGTCAGGTTGGCCATCGAGGCGGAGCGGTAGAACCGGCCACGGCGAACCAGGTGGCCATCCGCCGTGCGATAGCCGCCGGCATCGCGGAAATTGCTGCCGCCCTCGATGCGGATGAAGCGGGCATCGGCCTGCGTTTCGACAGCAGACGGCGCATCGGCCCAGAGCGGCGGGGCCAGCAGCAGAGCACCGAGCGGCAACAGGCAATGGCGGATGCGCATTTCGCGGACTCCTCTTCCTCCGGATCAATTCCTGCCGCAGCCCAGGCCCGCGCGCAAGCGATCAGCCTGCCCCGCCCAGCGGCTTCTCGTGATAGAATTCGACCTGCATCCGCATCGGCCCCGTCACTTCGACATGGTGCCACGCCTGCGGCGGGATTTCGCCGGGGGCATCGGGCGTCACCACCACCACGCGCGCGGGCTCATGGAACACCAGCCGCACGTCGCCTTCCAGCACGCGTAGCAGGCCCCAGGTGCCGGCCTTGGTATTGTGCGCGCCGCGGATCGCCTGCGGCAGGCTGTCCTGGTCCCAGACGGCGGTGGTCTTGTAGGGCTGGGGCATGGCTCAGCCGATCTTCTCGAAATGCCCTTCGCGCGGCAACAGCAGAAACAGCAGGCTGCCTATGGCGATCGAGCCGACCAGTACCCATAGGAACGGCGTGAAGCTGTCATAGCGGCCAAGCGTGAAGCTCACCGCCACTCCGCCGCCCGCCGAGGCGAGGAAGCTGACGCAATTCACCAGCCCCAGGGTGGTGCCGTAGATCGACAGCTTGAAATAACGCGCGACCAGGAAGCAGATGAGATCGCTTTCCGCGCCCACCGATACGCCCACCAGGAACATGGCCAGGGCGACCACGCCCGTGCTGTTGTAGTCCGTCGCCAGCATCAGGAACCCGAAAGCGGGAATACTCATCGAGACGAAGGTCACCAACCGCGTAGACCAGTGATCGAGCGCCACGCCGCACAGGATGCGCCCGACGATCGTGCCCAGGGCATAGATCGAGGCGATCCAGGCGGCGCCCTGTCTGGTCATGCCCTGTTCGATGATCATCAGGTTCATCTGCGAGCTGTGCAGCTGGGTCTGCAGCAGGCAAAGGAACATGCCGATCATGATTACCCAGAACACCGGGCTCCTGCAGATCAGCGCATAGTCCTGCCCCGCGCTGCGTGGCGCTTTGGGCTCGGCCTCTTTCGTCGCTTCGCTTGCCGGATCGTGCGGGTCGGTCAGCCAGACGGCGGCCAGCGAGCAAACCAGCACGAAAGTGCCCAGCCCGGCATAGGCAGTGCGCCAGCCGTAAATCTCGATGATCCAGTTGAGCAGCGGGATCAGCGGGATGGCAATGACCGCGGGCGCGCAATTCATCACCGTCAGCGCAAGGCCCTGCGCCCGCTCGAAATTCTGGGCGATCAGCCGGGAATAGACCAGCGAACCGGAGAGCGACCCGATGGCGAGAACGGCGGTGAACACCACGGCGTAGAACAGGAAACTGCCCGTCTGCAGTGCATAGCCGGCAAAGCCCAGCGGCATCAGCAAAGTGCCCGTCAACGCCACTTTGCGCACGCCAATCTTGTCGGTGAGGCGGCCGGCGACAGGCAGCACCAGAAGCGTCGTCAACATGGTCAGGCTGATCAGCGCGAACTGCGCGCGCGACCACTTGAACTCTTCGATCAGATGCGGCGCGAAGACGCTGTTGGTATAGGCGAACAGCGACAGGCTGACCCCCAGGCCAAGGCTGGCAGCGGTAAGCGGCTTCCAGTGCAGGCGCAATTCGCCCAGATAGCCGAGCCACGAGCCGGCGCTCTCTCCCCTTTGTGCGGCTGTTGCCATGGGGGGCTTGTCGGGGAAACATCTGGGCTTGTCGAGAGGCTTTGAAAGGGTTCACGCGCTCTTCGCGAGAAACAATCTTCCTTCCCCGCCCCGGCCGCGCCATAGATCGCAAACCATGTCAGCCGATCACATCCTCACCCAAGCCGCAGACGGTGTGTTCACCGTCACGCTCAACCGCCCCGACAAGTTGAACGCGATCACACCGCCCATGCACATGGCGCTGGAGGCCGCATTCGACCGCTTCGCCGCCGACCAGGCCCTGCAGGTCTGCATCGTCACCGGCGCGGGCGAACGGGCGTTCTGCGCGGGGAGCGACCTGGCCCTGTTCGACGCCAAGGCGCCCTATCCCAAGACCGGCTATGCGGGGATCGCCCAGCGCTATGACCTTGCCAAGCCGGTGATCGCGGCAGTCAACGGCGTGTGCCTTGGCGGCGGCTTCGAGCTGGCGCTGGCCTGCGACATGATCGTCGCCTCGCCCAAGGCCGTGTTCGGCCTGCCCGAGCCCAAGGTCGGCCTGTTTGCCATCGGCGGCGGCATCCACCGGCTGGTCCGCCAGACCGGCCTCAAGCGCGCCATGGGCCCGCTGCTGACGGGGCGCAACATCGGCGCCGCCGAAGGGCTGGACATGGGCTTCGTCAGCGAGTTGGCGGAAGGTGATGCGCTTGCGGCCGCGCGTGAGCTCGCAGTTCAGATCGCACAGTGCGCGCCGCTTGCGGTGCGGCTGACCAAGGCTCTGGCGATGTGGGGTCTGGACCAGCCGACTTTGGCCGAGGCGCTTGCGGGGCAAACAGGTCACCCGCTGTTCGAACCCTGGCGCACGGCGGAGGATACGGCAGAGGGGCCGAAGGCCTTCGCCGAGAAGCGCAAGCCGGAATGGAAGGGGCGGTAATCAAGCGCACAACCGGATTGCGGTGGTGTGCGTGCTTTAGACTCCAAGCCACTCCAGTCCGCCCGGCAAGTCGAACGCGGCGTAGTCCACTTGCAGCACCCTTCTGCTGTCAGGTGATGCCGAGGCATCCGAAGCGTGAAGAATTGGCGTGGCATATAGCCAAAGGTCGCCAGCCTCCGCTGTACATGCACGTGTGCCGCAGCGTTGAACAGCTTCGCTTACTTTGCTGACCGCCACGCGACCTAGCCTGTGCGAGCCCGGAGCAATCAAGAGCGGTGCATTGGTTGCCGGAACGTCATCGAGATGTACGCGTAAAGTCACCATCTGAGCGAGCAGTTCGAACGGTGGAGCTACATGGATCATGCCACGTTTTACCGTCCACGGGCCAAAGCCTTCGACCTCCCGTCTCTCCTTGACGCAAATGGTGCGGTCCTGATGCCAACCCAGGCCCCAGTTGGCCGCGACGGTCTTGTTGAACAGGATAGCGCGAACCGGCATCGCTAATGGCCCGAGAAATTTGGCAACGACGGCACCGATGCAACCATCTGTAGCAAGCAGCGAATTGAGGGTGCGAATGCCGTAAAGTCGCGTACCGGCCTGTTCCAGTGGCAAGCCCGCAAGCGCATTTTCAAGGTCCGACAAACAGGCAGTGACGGCACCGCCGAAATGCTTAGCTCCAGTCACGGCAAAATCTTGTGCAATGTCGCTCATGA
>JAYRPK010000272.1:0-1857 GCA_041911195.1 Novosphingobium sp.
CGATGGGCCCGGGCATAGATCTCGCCGCCCGGCGTCTCGTACATGCCGCGGCTCTTCATCCCGACGAAGCGGTTCTCGACAAGGTCGAGCCGGCCGATGCCGTGCTTGCGGCCAAGCTCGTTGAGCGCCGCCAGGAGCGTGGCCGGGCTCATCGCCTGGCCATTTAGGGCAACGCCGTCGCCCTTCTCGAAATCGATGGTGATATATTCCGGCTGGTCCGGCGCGTTCTCGGGATTGTCAGTCCGCGAATAGACGTAGTCGGGCGTCTCTTCCCACGGATCCTCCAGCACCTTGCCCTCGGAGGATGTGTGCAGCAGGTTCGCGTCGGTCGAGAACGGGCTTTCGCCGCGCTTGTCCTTGGGCACCGGGATCTGGTGCTGTTCGGCCCACTGGATCAGGGCCGTCCGGCTGGTCAGGTCCCATTCGCGCCAGGGAGCGATGACCTTGATGCTGGGGTCGAGCGCATAGGCGGAGAGCTCGAAGCGCACCTGGTCGTTGCCCTTGCCGGTGGCGCCATGGGCGACGGCGTCGGCGCCGGTCTCGTGCGCGATCTCGACGAGGCGCTTGGAAATCAGCGGCCGCGCGATCGAAGTGCCGAGCAGGTAGTCGCCTTCATAGCGGGCATTGGCGCGCATCATCGGGAAGACGAAATCGCGGACGAACTCCTCGCGCAGGTCGTCGATGTAGATGTGCTTGTCGGGCACGCCCATCAGTTGCGCCTTGTGCCGCGCCGGCTCCAGCTCCTCGCCCTGGCCGAGGTCGGCGGTGAAGGTCACCACCTCGCAGTTGTAGGTGACCTGGAGCCACTTGAGGATGACCGAGGTATCGAGACCGCCCGAGTATGCGAGGACGACCCGTTTGAATTCTGGCCGCTTGATGTCCGACATGCTGGTTTTCCGCTGAATTGCCGCTAGGATTTGCGGGCCGCCCCTAGGGCATGGGGACAATGGAGGCAAGCCGATGACTAAGGCCACTCTCTGGTCCCGCGCGGGGGCGATTGCGGCCAAGGCGCCGCCCGAGCGCAATCGCTATGTCGATTTCCTGCGCGCGCTGTCGATTCTGGCGGTGGTGGTAGGTCACTGGCTGGTCTCCGCGCCCTATGTGAAGGACGGCGCGGTGGTGGGCGGGCATCTGCTGGGGATCGTGCCCTGGACGCAGTGGTTGACCTTGCTGTTCCAGGTCATGCCGCTGTTCTTCCTGGTCGGCGGTTTTTCCAACGGCATGTCGTGGGAAGCGTCCCGGCGCGGCGGGGGCAATTGGCCCGAATGGTTCGCGGCGCGGGTGCGGCGGCTGATCTATCCGGTGCTGCCGCTGTTCCTCGTCTGGACGGGCTTTGCGCTGTCCGGCACGGCCTTGGGGGTCGAGCGCGGCATTGTCGCGCTGGCGGCGCAACTGGCCCTGATCCCGGTGTGGTTTCTGGCGGTCTATCTGCTGGTCACGGCCATGGTGCCGCTGACTCGCCTGCTCTGGCGCAAGGCAGGGCTGCTGTCGTTCTGCGGCCTTGCCGCGGGTGCGCTGGCGGTGGACCTGGCGAGCCTGGTCTATCACGTGCCCTTTGTGAACTGGGCCAATTTCCTGTTCGTCTGGCTGGCCGTCCACCAGCTTGGCTACGCCTGGGCCGAGGGGCGGTTTCCCCTGCCTTTGCTGGCCGCCGCCGGCGGAGCGGCCGCTCTATTCGGCCTGATCCGCTTCGGCCCCTATCCGGTGGCGATGATCGGCGTCCCCGGATCGGAGCTTTCCAATTCGATGCCGCCGACACTCGCCATGCTGGCATTGGGGGTGACGCAGGCCGGCATTGCCCTGGCGCTGGAAGGGCCGATGCGGCGGCTGCTGGCAAAGCCGGCGGCCTGGACCGCG
>JAYRPK010000273.1:0-4988 GCA_041911195.1 Novosphingobium sp.
CCCCGCCCTTGCCCGATCCCACGGCGATGATCCTGCGGCGCGGCTTGTCGGCCGTCATGGCGATGCGCACGCCGGTTATGCCGGGCTGCCCCTCCAGCGCCGCGCGGCTCGCCTCCTCCAGCCGCTCGCGCTCGATCGCGTCCATGCCGGCGACGTCGAGCACCAGGCTTGCCACGCCGTCTGCCAGGCGCAGCGATTGCAGGCGAGCCTGCGCCAGTTGCGGCAGCGCCGCCTTGATCGATTGCTCTTTGTCGTCCGCCATTTGCATCTACCAGGATTCGCTTTGCTGTCCTTTCCGAGAAAAAGCGATGGCTGCCACTGTTTTTGTTGCGAATGGCTGCCTATAAAGTGGTGCATGAAATCGATCGGCAGTGCGATTGCGAAGGGCGTGTCGGCCATGACTGGCCGCAAAAGCCCGTGGGGCGGCGGAGACAAGGGCGGCGATGCGCCGCAGGCCGAAGGCGGCGATGCGCCGGATGACGGCGAGCCAGCCGAGGCCCCCAAGGGCCCGCGCAACCCCTGGGTCTCCCCGGGCGAGACTCCGCCGCGCCGCTCGGCCAGCATCGAGGATATTTTCCGCAACCGCGAGCCGGGCAAAGGCGGCGGAGGTGGCGGCGGCGGCGGGCCCGGCTTTCCCAAGCTGCCGCGCCGCGCCGATGGCGGAAGCTGGGTTCCCGCGATCCTTGGCGGGCTCGTCCTGCTGTGGATCGGCTTCACCACTACATGGATGCTGGGGCCCAAGGAGCAGGGCATCGTCACCACCTTCGGCAAATATTCGCACACCATCCAGCCAGGCGTTTCGCTGACCCTGCCCTGGCCGATCCAGTCGGTCGACACCGAGGACGTGACTTCGATCCGGCGCGACACGATTCCCGATAGCGATGTCGAGAAGCTTATGCTGACCAGCGACCAGTCGCTGGTCGATATCAGCTATATCGTCCGCTGGAACATCAAGAACCTCAAGCTCTACAAGTTCCAGCTCGAAGATCCTGAAAACACGGTGAAGGAAGTGGCCGAGGCGGCCATGCGCGCATCGGTGGCGGAAGTTTCGCTCAATCAGGTCATGGGCGGCACCGGGCGGGCCCAGATCGAACAGAACGTGCGCCAGCGCATGCAGGCCGTGCTCGATGCCTATCATTCCGGCGTGCTGATCCAGGGCGTCGACATCAAGAAGACCGACCCGCCAGAAAAGGTGGTCGCCGCCTTCCAGGGCGTCAGCGCCGCCCAGCAGGACGCCCAGCGCGACATCAGCAATGCCCAGGCCTGGGCCCAGCAACTGCTCGCCCAGGCGCAAGGCAGCGCGGCGCAGTTCGACAAGGTCTACGAGCAGTACAAGCTTGCCCCGGAAGTGACCAAGCGGCGCATGTATTACGAGACCATGGAACGCGTGCTCAGCAACAACGACAAGGTGATCGTCGAGGCCAATGGGGTGACCCCCTACCTGCCCCTGCCGGAAATGCGCCGGCGCAGCGGCGAGGATCTGCAGGTCCAGTCACCCGGACAGCAGGGAGGACAACCGTGATGCCCAACCTGTTGCAAGATCACAAGATCAGCCTGATCGCAGCCGTGGCATTGCTCCTGCTGCTATGGTCCAGCCTGGTCGTGGTGCCCGAAACCAAGCAGGCGGTCGTCGTCCAGGTGGGCGAGCCGGTGCGCGTCATCAACCGGTTCAAGCCCAATGTCGATTTCGGCCAGACCGGCGCGGGCATTTCGTTCCGCATTCCGCTGTTCGAAAGCGTGGTGATGATCGACAAGCGCGTGCTGGCAGTCGACATGGACCGCCAGCAAGTGCTTTCCAGCGACCAGCGCCGGCTTGAAGTCGATGCCTATGCCCGCTTCCGCATCATCGATCCGGTGCGCATGGTGCGCACTGCCGGGACCACCGAACGGGTGGTCGAACAGCTCCAGCCGATCCTCAATTCGGTGCTGCGTCAGGAACTGGGCAAGCGCACGTTCCAGTCGCTGCTTACTGCCGATCGCGGCGCGGCCATGCGGCAGATCCGCGAAGGACTCGATCGAGAGGCGCGGCAATATGGCGCCCAGGTGATCGACGTGCGCATCAAGCGCGCCGACCTGCCCGAAGGCAGCCCGCTGGAGAGCGCCTTCACCTCGATGCAGGCGGTTCGCCAGAAGGAAGCGACCACGATCCGCGCACAAGGCCAGAAGCAGGCCCAGATCATTCAGGCCGAGGCCCAGGCCCAGGCTGCCAAGATTTATGCCGACGCCTTCAACAAGGATCCCGCCTTCTACGATTTCTACCGGGCGATGCAGAGCTACACGACGACCTTCGCCAACCCGGAAAACAAGTCGTCGAGCACCATCCTGCTCTCGCCGGAGAACGAATATCTGCGCCAATTCAAGGGCCGCTGAAACTCATTCAATTCCGGTTAAGCCTTCTGGGCCTGAATCCGGAAACCCCATTCGCGCTAACCGGCGCAACCAGACGAAGGAAACCGAAGGACGTGAAGCCCGTGCGATATGCCTATGGAGTCACCACCGCGCTGCTGCTTGGCGGAGCCACCCTGTCCCTCATCACCGGCAACCCCGCCGGAGCGCAGGTCGCACAGAACGATTCCGCGCAAATGCAGAACATCGTGCCGCGCGCCGGAGCGCCGGCCAGCTTTGCCGATCTTGCCGCGCAACTGGCGCCCGCAGTGGTCAACATCTCGACCCGCCAGCGCGTGCGCGTTTCCAACGGCAATCCCTTTGCCGGCACACCGTTCGAAGACCTGTTCGGTGGCGGCGGCAACAACCAGGGACCGCAGACACGCGAGGCGCAGTCGCTGGGTTCCGGCTTCATCATTTCGGCCGATGGCTATGTCGTCACCAACAATCACGTCATCACTGCCGATGGCCGTGGCGAGGTGGAATCGATCACGGTGAAGACCACGGACGGCACCGAATATCCCGCCAAGCTGGTCGGCCGCGACGCGGCTTCCGACCTTGCGGTGCTCAAGATCGTCTCGAACAAGCCCCTGCCCTTCGTCAAATTCGGCGATTCGCGCGGCGCGCGGGTGGGCGATTGGGTGATCGCCATCGGCAATCCCTTCGGCCTCAACGGCACGGTGACCTCGGGCATCATCTCGGCGGTCTATCGCAACACCGGCCAGGGCGGCGCCTATGACCGCTACCTGCAGACCGACGCATCGATCAACCGTGGCAACTCGGGCGGTCCGATGTTCGACATGAAGGGCCAGGTGATCGGCATCAACAATGCGATCTTCTCGCCTTCGGGCGGCAGCGTCGGCATCGGCTTCGCCATTCCGGCCGACATTGCCGCTCCCATCGTCGAGCGGCTGAGGAACGGCCAGACGATCGAACGCGGCTACCTTGGCATCCGCATCCAGCCGCTCAACGAGGATCTCGCCGATTCACTCGGCATCGCCCACAACAAGGGCGAATTCGTCCAGGCGGTGGAGCCGGGCGGCGGCGCGGCCTTGGCGGGGATCCAGCCCGGCGACGTGGTGCTGACCGTTGCGGGCAAGGAAGTCAGCCCCGAGCAGTCGCTGTCTTACCTGGTTGCCAACACTTCACCAGGCAGTCGCATCCCGATCGAACTGGTGCGCAACGGCCGGCGGATGACCATCACCGCCACGGTCGGCAAGCGCCCGACCGAAGAGGAACTGGCGCAGAACACCTTTGGTCAGGACCAGCAACAGGACGACGACGCCTTCAACCGCACGCCGCAGCGCCAGGGCGAAGGCCTGGCGGAGAAGGCCCTCGGCCTTTCGGTGTTGCCGCTCACGCCGCAGATCGCACGCCAGCTTGGCGCCAGCGAGAATACCGTGGGCCTCGTCGTGACCGTGGTCGATCCTTCGTCCGACGCAGGCTCCAAGGGCTTGCAGCGGGGTGATATCCTGCTCTCGGCCAACTATCAGGACATCAAGACGATCGCCGGCCTCGAGGAAGCGATCCGCGCCGCCAAGAGCTCCAACCGGCCTGCCGTGCTGCTACGCGTTCAACGCCGCGGCCAGCCGGCGACCTACGTGCCGATCCGGATTCGCTGACACCTTTCCCGCTTGGTGTGACGGAATCCAAGTTCGTTTTTTAGAGCATGGTCCGTCATCCCGGCGTTCGAAGGGATGACGATGCAGGGATTATGTGCGCTTTATTCCGCGGGACGGGGCTCGCGCCTGTCCCTGCGGACCGGCCGACGCTCTGCTGACGGGTCGGGGTCGTCCAGACTGTTGTCGTTCTGGGGGTCGGCGGGCACCAGCCCGCCATTGTCGGCCGGTCCCTGATCGAAGGGCGGATCGCCGGGCCCGGTATCGCGCGCGCTGTGGCCCGGGCCGACCATGTTGCCGTTCTCGTCCATGTAGTAATAGTCGTCGGGATTGCCGCCCAGGTTGACCTCGTCGTCCGGCTCCAACTGCCAGTCGGGCAGCTTGAGCTCGGTATCGAACTTTTCTACCGGCCGGCTCGCCACGGCGACGCGCATGAAGGCGGCAAAGGCCTTGGCCGGGGCGTGGCCGCCCTGCAGGCCGGCCACCGGCTTGGCATCGTCGCGGCCCATCCAAACGCCGGTGGTGATCCCGCTGGAAAAGCCCAGGAACCAGCCGTCCTTGTTCGACGAGGTGGTGCCGGTCTTGCCAGCCACCGGCCGGCCGATCTGCGCCGCCTTGCCGGTGCCGGTGGCGACCGCCGATTGCAGCAGGTCGGTTATCCCGGCGGCGACATAGGGCGGCACCAGCAATTGCTGCGGCGGCGCCGGGCGGGTGTAGAGCACCCGGCCATCCGTAGTGGTGACCTTGGATATGCCATAGGGCTCCACCGCATTGCCCTTGGCCGAAACCGCGGCGAATGCCCGGGTCATGTCGATCAACCGTACGTCGGAAGTGCCCAGAACCATCGATGGCAGAGTGTTGACCGGCGTGGTGATGCCGAACCGCCGCGCCATGCCGGCCACCGCGCCGAAACCCACTTCGCTGCCCAGCTTGGCCGCCACCGTGTTCTTCGAATAGGCAAAGGCGGTGCGCACGTCGATTTCG
>JAYRPK010000274.1:0-7598 GCA_041911195.1 Novosphingobium sp.
CGGGGGTCATCGAGGAAGACGAGCGGGCGATGATGAGCGGCATCATGCGCCTGGCTGACCGCCCGGTGCGCGAACTGATGACCCCGCGCACCGAGCTGTTCCTGATCGAGCGCCGCGCCAGCGAGGCCGACCTGCGCGCCCGGATAAAGGAAAGCCCGCATTCGCTGCTGCCCGTCACCGACGGATCGCCCGACAACATCGTCGGCGTGCTGAAAGTGCGCGATGTCCAGGCGGCGCTGCTTGCCGGCCGCAAGCCCAACATTTCGCGCCTGATGCGCAAGGCCGAGGTGATTCCCGACCAGCTCGACGCCATGGACGCGCTGCGCATCCTGCAGCAGTCCGACGTGTCGATGGCGCTGGTGCACGACGAATACGGCCACCTGGAAGGCGTGGTCACTCCCGCCGACCTGCTTGCCGCCATCGCCGGCGATTTCGTCAGTCATCAGGACGAGGGCGACGAGCCCATGGTGGTCGAGCGCGAGGACAAGTCACTGCTGATCGCCGGGGCCCTGCCGGCCGACGCGCTGGCCGGGCGGCTGGGCATCGACCTTCCCGCCGACCGCGACTTTGCTACCGCCGCGGGTTTCGTCCTGTCGGTGCTCAAGCGGCTGCCTAAAGAAGGGGAACATTTCCACGAGCAGGGCTGGCGCTTCGAGGTGGTCGACATGGACGGGCTGAAGATCGACAAGCTGCTGGTGAGTTCGGCGAAACCGCGCAATTCGGAGGCGGAGGCGCAATAGGGTTCGCGCAAAGGCGCAAAGGCGATGTTTGGGCCGAAAGGCCCTTCAATCACTCAGCGGTGCGGCAAACGCAAACTCAAGGGAGAGGTGCGGCTTCGCTGCCGGCGCTACAGCTTTGCGCCTTTGCGCGAACCCTCTTAACTTCCCGCCGAGGTCTGCGCCTCGCGGCCGTCGCCCTGGGGCGCGGCGAGGATGTCGCGGGTGACTTCGCCCTTGGCGACAGTGTTGGTCTGCGGATCGCCCACGGCGGAGCGGATGCCCGGCGAGGAGCGGCCGGCGCGGCTGATGGTGTTCTTTTCCACCGCGCTGCGTTCCGCCGGGCCGCCGAACAGCGCGTCGAGCGTCTGCTGCTGGGTGTTGGTGTTGGACGGGCGCGGCGCGCCGGCCTTGGGCGGCTCGATGGCGAAATCGGGCGGCACCACCAGCGGCGCCTGGCGCTGCACCGCGAATTCGTCGGGCCGGGCCCGGCCGAACACCCCGCCGCCCCGGCCGCATCCGGTCAGCACCATCGCGGCAGTCGCGAGCAGGACAAGGGCAGCAGCTTTGCGCATCGGTCAGTTCTCCAGGGCCGTTTCGGCCGGTTCGGGCGAGGCCTCAGTGCGCTTTTCGCGCAAAAGGAAGCTTCGGGCAAGGATGATGAGCACGCCGATGGTGATAGCCGCATCGGCGAGGTTGAAGATCAGGAAGGGGCGGAACTCGCCGAAGTGCAGGTCGGCATAGTCGATGACGAAGCCCTGGAACACCCGGTCGCGGATGTTGCCCAGTGCGCCGCCCAGCACCAGCGCCAGGGCGAAAATGTCGCCGAATTTCCTCTCGCGCAGCATCCACACGAAGACCGATAGCGCGATGGCCGCGGTCAAGGCCACCAGCAGCCAGCGCATTTCGGCCGACTGTGCCGGAAGCAGGCCAAGCGACACGCCGAAGTTCTGGGTGAAGCGCAGGTCGAAGAACGGCAGCAGCGGCATCGAATCGATTTCGGGCAGCTTCCAGATGTCCATCACCAGCCACTTGATCCAGCGATCGGCGGCGAAAGTGACAGCGGCGACCAGCAGGCCGATGATTCGGTTGCGCGTTGCGCTCATGATGCCGCGTCCATGGCGGCAACCACATTGTCGCAACGTGAACAGAGCGCGCCATCTTCGGCGACGTCGGGGAGATGGCGCCAGCAGCGGCCGCATTTGTGGTGGGTGGTCTTCCCTGCAAAGTCGACAATTTGCGTTTCGTTTACAGTGTCATCGGCAAAACCAATAATTTCAACGTTACCGGCTATGCAAATCTCTGCTAAATCGACAGAATTCGCCGCCTCCACAAGGCTGTGCGCCTTCATGCGGAGTTTGATCACGGCTTCCAGGCTTGAACCAACAAGCTTGTCTCGCCGCATTGGTTCGATAGCGTCAGTTACCGCTGATCGGACTTCGCGTACATTGTCCCATTTGACTTCGAGTGTTCCATCAAAGTCATCATCGACTCTCGGCCACTCCAGCAAATGCACGCTCCCCGCCTCGGGATACCTTGTCCCCCACACCTCTTCCGCCGTGAACACCAGCACCGGCGCGGCATAGCGCACCAGGGCGTGGAACAGCGTGTCGAGCACGGTGCGGTAGGCCATGCGCTTGGCGCTGTCGGCCGCGACACAGTAGAGGCTGTCCTTGCGGATATCGAAGAAGAAGGCCGACAGGTCCTCGTTGCAGAAGTCGGTCAGCGCGCGGACATAGGTGTTGAAGTCGAAGTCGTCGACGGCCTGCCGCAAGGTGCCATCCAGCCTGGCCAGCAGGGCCAGAACATAGCGCTCCAGCTCCGGCATCTCTGAGACGGCCACCTTCTCCGCATCGCTGAAGCCGTCGAGCGCCCCCAGCAGGTAGCGGAAGGTGTTCCTCAGCTTGCGGTACTGGTCGGCGACGCCCTTGAGGATCTCGTCGCCGATGCGGTGGTCCTCGGTATAGTCGACGCTCAGCGCCCAGAGGCGGATGATGTCGGCGCCGTTGGTCTCCATCACCTTGATCGGGTCGATGGTGTTGCCCAGGCTCTTGGACATCTTCATGCCCTTGGCGTCCATGGTGAAGCCGTGGGTCAGCACTGCCTTGTAGGGCGCATGGCCGCGCGTTGCGCAGCTTTCGAGCAGCGAGCTCTGGAACCAGCCGCGATGCTGGTCGCTGCCTTCCAGGTACAGGTCGGCGGGAGGGCCCTGGTATCCCTCCGGCCGCAGCAGGTCGGGCCACTTGCCGCTTTCCAGCACGAAAGAATGGGTGCTGCCCGAATCGAACCAGACGTCGAGGATGTCGGCGACGCGCTCGTAGTCCTCGGCCTTGTACTCGTTGCCGAGATATTCCTGCGCGCGGTCATCCGACCAGGCATCGACGCCCCCTTCGCGGATGGCGGCGACGATGCGGGCGTTGACCGCCGGATCGTCGAGGTACTGGTTAGTGCCCTTCTTGACGAACAGCGTGATCGGCACGCCCCAGGCGCGCTGGCGGCTGAGCACCCAGTCCGGGCGGCCCTCGACCATGGCGCCGATGCGGTTGCGGCCCTTTTCGGGGACCCAGCGGGTCTCGTCGATGGCCTGCATGGCCTTGCCGCGCAGGGACTGCCCCTCGATGGCCTTGTCCATCGGCACGAACCACTGCGGCGTGCAGCGGAAGATGACCTTGGCCTTGCTCCGCCAGGAGTGGGGGTAGCTGTGCTGGTAATCGGCGCTGGCGGCGAGCAGCCCCCCACCAGTTTTGGCCGCCTCGCGCAGGTCCGAGCAGATCGGGCCTTCGGGCGCGTTGAACTTGGGGTTGATGACAGAGCCCTGCCCGCCGAGCCAGGCCCAGTCCTCGCGGTACTTGCCGTCGGCTTCCACGGCGAAGACCGGGTCTATGCCGTGCGCCTTGCACAGCAGGAAGTCGTCCTCGCCATGGTCCGGCGCCATGTGGACGAGGCCGGTGCCGCTGTCGGTGGTGACGAAGTCGCCTGGGAGGAACGGGCGGGGGCGGGCGAAGAAGCCGCCGAGGTGGTGCATGGGGTGGCGGGCGACGGTGCCGGCGAGGTCGGAGCCTTTGACCATTTGCATCGGGATGACTTTAAAGCCGACGCGACCAGCAAATTGATCGACAAGCGCACTGGCAATGAGAACGCTGCCCTCGGGTATCTCCTTATCGTGATTGCCTAAGCGATCTCCAAATCTGCAAACCGCATAGTCAGTTTCTGGCCCGTATGCGATCGCCTGGTTTACAGGAATCGTCCAAGGTGTGGTTGTCCAAATGACAGCACGAGCGTTACGAATTGCCGCGCATGGGCTCTCCGCAATCTCGAACGCCACGTCGATCTGGGTCGAGACGATATCCTCGTACTCCACCTCCGCCTCGGCCAGCGCGGTCTTTTCGACCGGCGACCACATCACCGGCTTCGATCCGCGATACAATTGGCCTGACTCGACGAATTTCAGCAGTTCGCCGACAATCGTCCCCTCTGCCTCGGGGTCCATAGTCAGGTAGGGATTGTCCCAATCGCCATTGATGCCCAGCCGCTTCAATTGCTCACGCTGAACGTCGACCCATTTCTGGGCATAGGCGCGGCATTCGGCGCGGAACTCGACCGGGTCGACCTCGTCCTTGTTCTTCTTCTGCTTGCGGTAGAGCTCCTCGACCTTCCACTCGATGGGCAGGCCGTGGCAGTCCCAGCCGGGCACATAGGGCGCGTCCTTGCCGAGCAATGACTGCGTGCGCACCACCATGTCCTTGAGGATGTGGTTGAGCGCGTGGCCGATGTGCATGTCGCCATTGGCATAAGGCGGGCCGTCGTGGAGAATGAACTTCTCGCGGCCGCGTCGCGCGTCGCGAAGCTGCTGGTAAAGCCCTTCCGCCTGCCAGCGCGCGAGAATGCCCGGCTCCTTCTGGGGAAGGCCGGCTTTCATGGGGAAGTCGGTCTTCGGCAGGAAGACCGTGTCTCTGAAATCGCGCTGCTCGCTCATGGTGCGGCGGGCCTTAGCGTCGGGGGAGGGGTTGTGCAATTTTTGGTTCACGCAGAGACGCAGAGAAGAAAGTAGAGACGCAGAGGTGTAGTGCTTGCGGCGAAACCGCCCTGCATCCTGACCTTGCGTTTGACGGAACGTTGCAGAGGGAAGAAAGCCTGCGGCGTCTCCAAGCCCCTCCGCGTCTTTGCGTGAAACCCTCTAGACCGACGCCGCAAGCCTCGCCCTGGCCTCGGCACAATCCCTTTCCATCTGCGCGGTCAGTTCTTCCAGCGAGTTGAACTTCGCCTCGCCGCGCAGGAAGTGGTGGAAGCCCACTTCGATCTCCTGGTCATAGAGATCGCCGGAAAAATCGAAGAAGAAGGGCTCCAGCAGTTCCACCGGCGGGTCGAAAGTCGGGCGAATGCCGATGTTCGCCGCGCCGTGGACCACACGCCCACCGGGCAACAGTCCGGTCACCGCATAGATCCCGTATTTCGGCCGCAGATAGCTGCCGAGCGCCAGGTTGGCGGTGGGAAAGCCGATGGTCCGCCCGCGCTTGTCGCCGTGCTGCACAGTGCCGCGGATGGCGAAAGGCCGGGTCAGCAGCCGCGTCGCCGTTTCGCAGTCGCCTGCCTTCAGCGCCTCGCGGATGCGGCTGGAGCTGATCGGGCCTGCCTCATCGTGCACCGCGCCCACCGCCCGCGCCTCGACACCGCGTTGGCGCAAGAGGGCGGGATTGCCGCCGCGCCCCTTGCCGAAAGTGAAGTCCTCGCCGGTGACCACGCCCGCCGCGCCGATGTGCTGGCTGATCATGCCCTCGGCCCAGAGCTCCGCCGGCTGGCTGGCCATCTCGGCATCGAAGTGAAACACCAGCATGGCATCGGCCCCGGCCGCGTCGAACATTTCCTGCCGCTGGTCGAGCGTGGTCAGGCGGAAGGGCTCGGCATCGGGCCGGAAATGGCGCATCGGGTGGGGATCGAAGGTGGCGACAATGCAGGGGCGGCCCTCGGCGCGCGCCCAGGCGATCGCCTCGCCGACGACAGCCTGGTGGCCCTGGTGAAACCCGTCGAAATTGCCCAGCGCCAGAATCGCGCCGCGCAAGGTGGGGGGCATGGGCTCGCGGTGATCGAGGCGAATCATATGGGTTCGGCCTATAGGGACCGGCGGAGCGTCACGAAAGCGAAGCCGGGGCGGCCTTGCTCGGCTTCATGCTCCTCGCGCGCCACTTCGCGCCATTCGGGGCCGAAAGGGGGCATCAAGACATCGCCCGCGAAAGCACCGTGCACTTCGGTCAGCTCGATCCAGTCGGCAATGGGCAGGAACTGGGCATAGATATCCGCCCCGCCGATCACCGCCACGGTGCCGGGCCCGGCAAGATCGAGCGCCTGCTTGACGCTATGCGCCACTTCCGCGCCATGCGCGCGCCAGCCCTCGTCGCGCGTCAGCACGATATGGCGGCGGCCGGGGAGCGGGGCGGGAAAGCTGTCGAAGGTCTTGCGGCCCATGATCATCGGCTTGCCCGTGGTCAGCGCCTTGAAGTGCCTGAGGTCCGCCGGCAGGTACCATGGCATGCCGCCGTCCTTGCCGATCACGCCATTGTCCGCGCGGGCGAGGATCAGGAACAGTTCCGGCGTGTTCACAGCGTCAGCCGCGTCACGTGCCCCATCTTGCGGCCCGGCCGGGCTGCGGCCTTGCCGTAGAGGTGGAGGTGGTTGGCGGGATCGGCGAGGATCTGCGCCCAGTCGTGGATCTCGTCGCCGATCAGGTTCTTCATTTCGACGCCCCTCGCGGCCAGCGCCGTATCGCCCAGCGGCAGGCCGCAGATCGCGCGAATGTGGTTCTCGAACTGGCTGGTGAGCGCGCCTTCGATGGTCCAGTGGCCCGAGTTGTGCACCCGGGGCGCCATTTCGTTGAACACCGGGCCGTCCGCCGTGGCAAAGAATTCGAGCGTCAGCACTCCGACATATTCGAGCGCATTGGCGACCTTGCGCGCCAGGGCCCGCGCGGCATGGACATGGTCGCGCACTCCGGGCGAGGCGGGAAGCGTGGACTGCGCCAGGATTCCGCCCTTGTGGACGTTTTCCGGGGCGTCCCAGAACCGCATTCCGCCATCGGCGCCACAGCACAGGATCACCGAGAATTCGGCCTCGAAATCGATGAAGCCCTCATAGACCAGCGGCACTTGCGGCAGGTCCAGCGCGGCCGCTTCGGCCGCCGTTCCGATCCGCCACTGTCCCTTGCCGTCATAGCCGTCGCGCCGGGTCTTGAGAATGCCGGGCGCGCCGATCCGGGCCATCGCCTCGGCGAGGCCGGCGGACGAATCGACTGCCGCCCAGGGGGCCGGATGGCCGCCCAGGCTTTCGACGAAGCGCTTCTCGCTGACCCGGTCCTGCGCGGTTTCCAGCGCGCGGGGATGCGGGTGCAGCGGCGTGCCGGCCAGCGCCGCCAGCGGCGCGACCGGCACGTTTTCGAACTCGTAGGTCACCACCGCGCAATCGGCGGCGAATCGCGCCATGGCAGCCGCGTCGTCCCATGCGGCGCAAGTGAACTGCGCGCTGACTTCGGCGGCAACGCTGTCCGCTTCTGGCGCGTAGATATGGCAGCGATAGCCAAGCTGGGCCGCCGCCATGGCCAGCATCCGCCCAAGCTGGCCGCCGCCAAGGATGCCGATGGTTTCGCCCGGAGGAATCATGCGCGCGGGATCATGGGTTTACGAAGGCCTCTCCGCCACGCTCGCGCTCTGCGCCTCGCGGAAGGCTTTGAGCCGCTCGGCCAGTGCGGGATCGTTGGTAGCAAGGATCGCCGCCGCCAGCAGCCCGGCATTGGTCGCCCCGGCCTCGCCGATGGCCAGCGTGCCGACCGGGATGCCCGCGGGCATCTGGACGATGGACAGCAGGCTATCCTGCCCGGAAAGCGCCCGGCTC
>JAYRPK010000275.1:0-23303 GCA_041911195.1 Novosphingobium sp.
CAGGTCAGTGCGTCGCTCAGCACGAGGCGGCCTTCGGCGTCGGTGTTGATGATCTCGACCGTCTGCCCCGACATGGTCTTGACCACATCGCCGGGACGCTGCGCGCCGCCATCGGGCATGTTCTCGACCAGGCCGCAGACGCCCACGACATTGGCATTGGCCTTGCGCGCCGCGAGCGCCAGCATGGTGCCGGCCACCGCAGCCGCGCCGCCCATGTCCCACTTCATGTCTTCCATGCCGGCGGCCGGCTTGATCGAGATGCCGCCCGAATCGAAGGTGACGCCCTTGCCGACGAAGGCCGTCGACTTGCCGCCCGGCTCGCCGCCGCGCCATTCGATGGCGAGCAACCGCGGCTGCCGGGCCGAGCCCTGGGCCACGCCCAGCAGCGCGCCCATGCCCAGGGTGCGCATCTCGTCCTCGCCCAGCACGCGCAGGACAAGGCCCGTGCCGGCCATGCGCGCCTCGCAGCGGGCGACGAAGGTTTCGGGATAGATGATGTTGCCCGGCTCGGTCACCAGCTCGCGGGTGAATTCGACGCCCTCGGCAATGGCCGATTCGCGGCTCCACTCCGCCTCGGCTCCGATAGGGGCATTGACCACGACCACGTCTTTCAGCGACGGCTTCTGGTCTTCGGGAAGCTTGGTGCGCAACCCGTCGAACCGCCAGCCGCGCAGGCGCAGGGCCAGCAGCAAGCTGGCCGTTTCCGCCGCCGAAAGGCTGGAGCCGGCCAGGTCGATCAGCATGGCCGCCTCGCCCGAGGCGAGATACTTCGCCGCCAGCCCTGCCCCTGCCTTCTCGACGTTCGCCGCCCGGCCGGCGCCGGCCCGTTCGCCCAGCCCGGCAAGGGCAATGCGCCGCACTTCGCTGCCCATGGAAACAAAGCCTTCGTGCAACTGCCCCGCCTTGCCGGTAAACCGCGCGGCGCGCGCGCCTTCTGCCAGCAGGGGATCGAGATCGGCCGGCAGGTTGTCCTGATCGATCACCCGCGCCAGCAGGCGGGGCGCGGGAGTGGGGACCGTTGCGGCGAACCGGATTTGCATGAACTCTCCTCAAGGCATTGCTGTCGCGACCAAAAGCGCCGCAGGCGCGACAAGGGCAAAACGCATCGCCCGTGCGGCAGGGGCGGATTGCAGTTAGGCGCGGGCAGTGCGATAGGCAAGCCATGCTCCCCCGGCCGAATTCCCTCCAATGCCGCCGCACAAGCGGCTTCGGCCTGTGGCAAAGCGCGCTTGCGGCGCTGTTTCTGTGCGGGCTGGCCTTGCCGCAAGCGGCATTCGCCCAGGCTGCCGAATCGCCTGGCCCGGCGAGCGAAGCGGCCAACGAGGATGTCGGCCCCATCGGCTTCGAGGCCGACCGGGTGGAATACAACGACAATTCGGACGACATCACCGCCAAGGGCAACGTCTTCCTGCGCCGCGGCAACCAGTCACTGCGCGCCGACAGCGTTATGTGGAACCGCACCAGCGGCAAGATCGTCGCCAATGGCAACATCCGCATGGTCGACGAGGACGGCAACCAGCTGTTCACCGATCACGTCGAGCTGACCGACGAGCTCAAGGCCGGCGCCATGGAAGGCATGCTGCTGGTGCTGCGCGAGGGCGGCCGGATGGCGGCCAACGGCGGCACGCGCGATGCGCAGGGCAATATCGTTCTCGATCATGCCGCCTACAGCCCTTGCGAAGTGGAAGACGCCAAGGGCTGCCCCAAAAATCCGACCTGGCGGATCACCGCCCGCCAGGCGACCTACGATCCGGCAAAACATACCGTTCGCCTGCGCGGCGCGCGGATAGAGATCTTCGGCATTCGCCTGCTGCCGCTGCCGGGCCTGTCGCTGGCCACCGACGGGCGGGCGATCTCGGGGCTGCTGATTCCCAATTTCCGCTTCACCCCGTCGAACGGCGTCGAAGTTTCAGAGGCCTATTACCAGCGGCTGTCGAACAACCGCGACATCGCCGCCACGGCCTATGTCTATACCAAGGCCGCGCCGATGCTTTCGGTGCAATACCGCGCGCTGACCGACAAGGGGGCCTGGCAGATCACCGGCTATGCCACCGATTCCGACGTCATTCCCATCGAGGGGACGACGCCGACCTCGCAAAAGGAATTCCGCGGTTACATCTTCGCCAACGGCAAGTTCCAGCTTTCGCCGGAATGGAGCGTGACCTCCTCGATCCGCCGCTCCACCGACCGCACTTTCCTGCGCCGCTATGAAATCAGCCGCGACGACCGGCTGCGCTCGATGATCGACGTCGAACGGATCGATGCCAACAGCTACCTCTCCATCGCCGGCTGGGCGACCCAGACCATGCGGGTGGGCGACAACCAGGGGCTGGTGCCGGTGGCGTTGCCGGCGATCGACTATCGCCGCCGCTTCACCATGCCCGGAATCGGCGGCAAGGTGGAACTGCAGTTCAATTCGCTGTCGATCATGCGCAGCGCCGGGCAGGACACCCAGCGCGCCTTCGCCGGCGCCCGCTGGGACCTGCGCCGCATCACCGGCATGGGCCAGGAAGTGACGCTGACCGGGCTGGTGCGCGGCGACGTCTATCATTCGTCGAACAACCTGCTGACTTCGACCGCGACCTACCGCGGCGATCCGGGCTGGAAATACCGCGGCGTCGCCACTGCCGCGCTAGACGTCAAATGGCCGCTGGTCGGCGGAATATTCGGCGGCACCCAGGTGTTCACCCCGCGCGTGCAGGTGGTGGCAAGCCCGACCATCCGCAATCTCGCCGTGCCCAATGAAGACGCCCGCGCCATCGAGCTGGAGGACAGCAACCTGTTCGCGCTCAACCGCTTCCCCGGCTACGACCGGATCGAGGACGGGGTGCGCTTCACCTATGGCTTCGATTGGCAGTTCGAGGCGCCGCGCTGGCGAATCAAGACCACGGTCGGCCAATCCTACCGCCTGACCAGCAAGCCGACTCTGCTGCCCGATGGCACCGGCCTGCCCGATCGCACTTCCGACATCGTCGGCCGCACCGAAGTGGCCTATCGCAATTTCGTCAAGCTCACCCACCGGTTCCGGCTCGACAAGGATACCGTCGCCCTCAGGCGCAACGAGATCGACCTGACCATCGGCGACCAGCGCAATTACATCGAGGCGGGCTACCTCAGGCTCAACCGCAATATCGACACCAGCATCGAGGATCTGCGCGACCGCGAGGAAGTTCGCTTTGCGGTGCGCACGGCCTTTGCCCGCTACTGGTCGCTGTTCGGCTCCGCCGTCGTCAACCTGACCGACCGCGCCGAAGATCCGACCCAGACGTCCGACGGCTTCCAGCCGCTGCGCACCCGGGTCGGCGTCGCCTACCAGGACGATTGCCTCGACCTGTCGCTGACCTGGCGGCGCGACTATGTCACCACCGGCGACGCCAAGCTGGGCAACACCTTCGAAATTCACATCGGCCTGCGCAACCTGGGCTTCCGGTGACGAGGCCGGAAACGGCGATTGGCATAAGCGCTCAAAGCAGCTATCCGCCGCTCAGCCTTGGTTAAGCCGCGAACGGACAGAGCGCCGGCGAACGGGCTGGGGGCATGCCCAACAACAGTCAGGATCGAAACCACTGTGAAGACGAAACTACTGAAATCGGTGTTTGCACTGGCGCTTACGGCCACAGTCACGGCCGGAGCCATTGCCCAGGACGCGCAGCCCGCCGCTGATGGCGCGGCCGCCGCCGATGCGTCCGCCCCCACCGCGCAGGGTGCGCTGTCCATTCCCTCCGACATTACCCTGTTCGGCAAGAACGATCCCAACAACCGCCGCGCCACTGCCGTGGTCAACGGTGAAATCATCACCGGCACCGATGTCGAACAGCGCCTGGCGCTGATCGTCGCGGCCAGCGAAAACAAGCTTTCGGCAGAGGAGATTCAGCGGGTGCGCATGCAGGTGCTGCGCAACCTGATCGACGAAACGCTGCAGATCCAGGCCGCCAAGGCTGACGAAATCACCATCGAGGATGGCGAGATCGAGCAGACCTACATGCGCGTCGCGCAGCAGAACTTCGGCCAGAACACCAAGGCCATGGACGCCTATCTGGCCCGCATCGGCTCCTCGCCCGCCTCGCTCAAGCGGCAGATCCGCGGCGAGATGTCATGGCAGCGGCTGCTGCGACGCAATGTCTCGCCCTTCGTCAATGTCTCGGAGGAAGAGGTCAGGGAAGTCATCACCCGGATGCGGGCGGACAAGGGCACCGAGGAATACCGGATCGGCGAGATCTACATGTCCGCCGCGCCCGAGGCCAAGCCCGCTGTGTTCGAGAACGCCAAGAAGATCGTCGAGCAGCTCAAGCAGGGCGCCAGCTTCGTCGCCCTGGCGCGCACCTATTCGGAAGCCTCGACCGCGGCCGTCGGCGGCGATCTTGGCTGGGTGCGCATTTCCCAGTTGCCGCCCGAACTGGGCACCGCCGCGCGCGATCTCGCGCCCGGCCAGCTGGTCGGCCCGATCGAGCTGCGCGGCGGCTATTCGATCCTCTACCTGATCGACAAGCGCCAGGTGCTGACTGCCGATCCGCGCGACGCCATGCTCTCGCTCAAGCAGATCTCGATCGCCTTCCCGGCCGGCATTAACCAGGCCGATGCCCAGGCCAAGGCCAACGAATTCGCCGCGGCGATGAAGGAAGCGCGCGGCTGCGGCGGTGTCGCCGAAGTCGCCGCCAAGGTGAACGCGCAGGTCGTGACCAACGACCAGGTCAAGGCGCGCGACCTGCCGCAAGCGCTGCAGGCCCCGCTGCTGGCCCTGCAGATCGGCGAGGCGACGCCGCCGTTCGGCTCGCTGCAGGAAGGCGTGCGCGTCCTCATGCTGTGCGGCCGCGACGATCCCAAGACCGGGGTCGAGCCCAATTTCGACCAGGTCATGTCGCAAATGGAAGACGAACGGGTCAACAAGCGCGCCCAGGCCTATCTGCGCGACCTGCGCCGCGATGCGGTGATCGACTACAACTGATGGAGCCCCTGGCCCTCTCGCTGGGCGATCCGGCGGGAGTCGGCCCGGAACTGATCGCCGAGGCTTGGACCCGGCGGGAAGCAGAGGGGCTCGCGCCGTTCCTGGTCGCGGGAGGCCGCGACGTGATCGCCGCAGCCGCCAGTGCGCGTGGCATCGATGTGCCGGTACTCACCATAGCCGAACCGGACGAGGCGCCGGCCGCCTTCGCCCATGGCATTCCCGTACTGTCCGGACCGGACGGGCACTACCGCCCCGGCAAGCCCGACAGCGACGGAGCGAAGCTGGCCCTCGCCTCGCTCGAGCTGGCGACGCGGCTGGCGGCGGAAGGTGAAGTGTCCGGCCTCGTCACCGGCCCGATCGCCAAGGCGCGGCTGGCGCAAGTCGGCTTCACTCATCCCGGCCAGACCGAATTCGTCGCCGAGGCCTGCGGCTATTCGCCGGTCGATGTCGCCATGATGCTGGCCGGGCCCAGCCTGCGCACGGTGCCGGTCACCATCCACATCGCGCTGGCCGAAGTCTCCCGCCAGCTCACGTCCGCCGCAATCGAGCGGCGCGGCCGGATCGCAGCCATGGGCCTGATGCGCGATTTCGGCATCGCCTCCCCCCGCCTCGCCGTAGCGGGCCTCAACCCCCATGCTGGCGAGGAAGGCCGCATGGGCGACGAGGAGCAACGAATCATAGCCCCCGCCATCGAGGCGCTGCGGGCCGAGGGAATCGACGCCACCGGCCCGCACCCCGCCGACGCCCTGTTCGCCGCGCGCAACCGCGAGACCTTCGATGTGGCCTTGTGCATGTATCACGACCAGGCGCTGATCCCATTGAAGACGCTCGACTTCGACCGGGGCGTCAATGTGACGCTGGGCCTTCCCATCGTGCGCACTTCGCCCGATCACGGCACGGCCTTTGCCATTGCCGGCAAGCGGCTGGCCGATCCGGGCGCGATGATCGCCGCGATCCGCATGGCGGGCGAATGCGCGGCGCGGCGGGCCCGCTAGTGGATCTCCCACCCCTGCGCGAAGTCATTGCCCGCCACGGCCTTGCGGCCAGCAAGGCGCTGGGCCAGAACTTCCTGCTCGACGAGCAATTGCTCGACCGGATCGCCGCGATCCCCGGCGATCTCGAAGGGCAGCAGGTGCTCGAAGTCGGCCCCGGCCCCGGCGGCCTCACCCGCGCCCTCTTGCGGGCCGGGGCGCAGGTGACGGCGATCGAGATGGACCGCCGCTGCCTGCCCGCCCTTGCCGAGCTCGCCGATATGTTCCCCGGCCAGCTCCGGGTAATCGAGGGCGACGCGATGAAAGTGGCACACCATATCGAAGGCCCGTTCCACGTCGCCGCCAACCTGCCCTACAATGTCGGCACTGCCCTGCTCGTCCGCTGGCTCTCAAGCGAAGCATGGCCACCGCAATGGGCCTCGCTCACGCTGATGTTCCAGCTCGAAGTGGCCGAGCGCATCGTCGCCCGCCCCGGCACCAACGCCTATGGCCGCCTTGCCGTGCTTGCCCAGTGGCGCAGCGCATCGCGGATCGCGATGAAGGTCCACCGCAGCGCCTTCACTCCGCCGCCCAAGGTGATGTCGGCGGTGGTCCATGTCGAGCCGGCGCAGATGCCGCAGGGCGTCTCCGCCCGCATGCTCGAACGCGTCACCGAGGCCGCCTTCGGCCAGCGCCGCAAGATGCTGCGCCAGAGCCTGAAGGGCCTGCCCGGCGCGCTAGATGTGCTGGACAAGCTCGGTATCGATCCGCAGCGCCGCGCCGAAACGCTGGACGTCGACGAATTCGTCGCGATTGCCGGTTCGCTTACGCGGGGCTGAGTTCCGGCTCTTTTCGCGTCGCGAAATCCGGATAGGGCCCCAGCCCCACCAGCAACAGCCCGGCGAGCAGCGCGCAGGGAATTCCCGCCATCAGCACCATGTCATAGCTGCCGGTCGCGTCGAACACCTTGCCCGCGAACCACGGCCCGAAACCCATGGCGAGGCCGATCAGGCTGGAATTGATCCCCAGCACCGCGCCAAAGCTCCTGAGGCCGGCATAGCGGGTGATCAGATAGGCCGCGCACTGCATATTGGCGCCCGCCGCATAGCCGAGGATCGCCACCGCGAGGACAGCAACCGGAACGCCGCCGGTCTTCATCAGCAACAGCGCCATGCTGACGGCAGGCATGGCAAATGCCAGGAACGGCACGAGACTGCCCTGCAGCCGGTCCAGCAGCATGCCCGTCATCAGCTTGCCCGCGATCATGGTGATGCCGAGCACGCCGGCGAGCATGGCGCCCTGGGTACGGCTCAGCCCCGCCTCGCCCAGGATCGGCACGAGGTGCACGGATATGCCGACACCGATGATGCCGCCCATCGCCGTGGCGCCGATCACCTGGATGATCTGCCGGCTACGCATCGCCTGGCCGAAACTGTAGCCCGGCAAGGTCTCCACCGGCGCTTGCGGGCTGGCCGCCGCCTGGGGCGCGCTGCCGCCCGCGTCACGGAAGAACAGGAACAGCAACAGCAGGATGAAACCGCCCCAGCCCAAGCCGAGGATGAGGTAGGCCTCGCGCCAGCCGAAATGATCGATAAGCTGCTGCGCGGCGATCGGCGTAAGGGTCTGGGACAGGCCGGTGCCGCACAGCACCACGCCCAGCGCGAGACCCCGGCTGGCGAAGAACGCCTTGGACACCGCCGCGCACCAGACCGTCGTCTTGATGAACAGCGAGGCCGTGGCATAGAGCACCCACAGCCCTGCCCATTGCCACAGCGACCCGTTGGCTAGGCTCAGGGCCGAGATCGCCAGCATGCCGAAGACCATGCCCGGCAACGCCACCCGGCGCGCGCCGAAGCGGTCAATCAGGGCACCCACCGGCGAGGAGAACAGGATGGCGAAGACCGAAATCACGATCATGCCCGAGGATATGTCACTCCGGCTCCAGCCGAATTCGCGTTGCAGCGGCTCCATGACCAGCCCCAGCGAATAGACCGCCATCGGCGAAAAGGTGAGCCCCGCGGTCGAAACCAGGGCCAGCGGCCAGTATGTCTTCCATTCGGCCAAAGCCGTCGTCCGATCCGCCATCGCCTCTCTCCGCAAGGTGCGGTCTTGCGCCGCCTGCCGGAGACTAGCGGCTTGACAGCACCTGTCCAGCAGCTCTCCTGCGGCACGAGCAAGAGCAGGAGGATTGGACGATGGATGATCGGGAAGCGGCGAATGTGGCCGTGGTGAAGCGGTTCTACGCCATCCTCGCCGAGGGTGACCGCGATGGCGCCTATGCGGCATGCATGGCCGAGGACTGCGTGCTGCACGAGGCCGCCTCGCTGCCCTATGGTGGCGTCTATGCAGGGCGCGAGCTGATGAAGGCGACGTTGAGCGGGGTTACCGGCAGCTTCGATGACTTCACCTACGAAATCCGCAACTACCTTGCCGGCGGGGATGAAGTGGTGGTGCACCTGCACATGTCGGGCGTGGGACGGAAGAGCCGTAAGCCCTTTGCGCTGCCAGTGATGGAACTGTGGCGGTTCCGCGAGGGCAAGGCGATCGAGATGCGCCCCTTCCTCTATGACAGCGCCGCCCTGATCGCGGCGCTGGAGGTTTGACGGCCAGGTAATCTCCCCTGCAAGGGGAGGATCGAAGGCGCCTCAATGCGGCTTCAGCGCCGCCTCGATCTGTACGAAGGGCGAATTCAAACTCTGGAAGACCAGCTGCCCCGCAAGCCCTGCCCCGGCCGCGGCCACCGAGATGAAGATGCCGTAGGTGAACCCTTGCGCCACATGCCGCGCATAGGCTGCTCGTGCCTCGAAGCTCGGCTTGCCCCGCGCCGCCTGCGCGGCCTTGAGCAAGGTTGGACCGGCCTCGTTGCCCAGCACCGCCAGCACGTCGATCCGTTCGCGCAAGCGCAGACCGAAGCGGCGGCCTTCGGACCATTGCACTTGCCCGTCGAGCTCGTGCCGGCCGACCTTGAGCGTGATGTAGGCGCCACGCTTCGGCGCGGGCGTCGCCGTCGCCATCAGGCCGCGATGGCTTAGATCGAGCACGCAGGCATCCCGCTCCGCGCCACCATCACGCAGGGTAGCCCGCAACATGGTGCGGGTGCGGTCTTCCCTGTCCTTCACCATCGTCCCACGCTCCGGCGACCCGCCTGGAAGCGGCAGGCCATAGCGCAGCGGTGTTAGGAGCGGGTTAAGAGGCCGCCTTCTTCTTTAACCGCCAGGCATGGAGCAACGGCTCGGTATAGCCGTTGGGCTGCTCGACGCCCTTGAACACCAGGTCGCAGGCCGCCTGGAAGGCCATGCTGCTCTCCCAGTTCCCGGCCATCGGCTCATAGAGCGGATCGCCCGCGTTCTGCGCGTCGACCTTGGCGGCCATGCGGTGCAGCGCATCCATCACCTGCTCGCGGGTGGCAATGCCATGGAGCAGCCAGTTGGCCATGTGCTGGCTGGAAATGCGCAAGGTGGCGCGGTCTTCCATCAGGCCGACGTCGGTGATGTCGGGCACCTTGGAGCAGCCGACGCCCTGGTCGATCCAGCGAACGACATAGCCAAGCAGGCCCTGAGCGTTGTTGTCCAGCTCCTCGCGCACTTCGGCTTCGGAGAAATTGACGCCGGTGGCGAGCGGCACGGTGAGCAGATCGTCGAGACCGGGAATGGCCTCGCCGGCAAGCTCTTCGCGCAGGCCGAACACGTCAATCTGGTGATAGTGCATGGCATGCAGCGTCGCCGCGGTGGGCGAAGGCACCCAGGCGGTGTTGGCGCCGGTCCTGGGATGTCCAACCTTCTCGGCCAGCATCGCGCCCATGCGGTCGGGCGCGGCCCACATGCCCTTGCCGATCTGCGCCCGGCCGGAAAGACCATGCGCCAGGCCTATGGCGACATTGCGCTTTTCGTAGCTGGCGATCCAGGCCGAGCCCTTGATCGCACCCTTGCGGATCATCGGCCCGGCCCGCATCGAGGTGTGGATCTCGTCGCCGGTGCGGTCGAGGAAGCCGGTGTTGATGAAGACGATGCGGTCCCGAACCGCGTGGATGCAGGCGGCGAGGTTGGCCGAGGTGCGGCGCTCCTCGTCCATTACGCCGACCTTGATCGTGTGGCGCGGCAAGCCGAGCAGGTCTTCCACCGCGTCGAACAGGTCATTGGTGAAGCCGCACTCTTCCGGCCCGTGCATCTTCGGCTTGACGATGTAGATCGAGCCGCAGCGCGAATTGGCATATTTGCCCAGGCCCTTGATCCCCTGCGCGCCGATGGCGCTGGTGATCACCGCGTCCATGATGCCCTCGGGAATCTCCGAGCCGTCGGCCAGCAACACCGCCGGGTTGGTCATCAGGTGGCCGACATTGCGCACGAACAGCAGGCTGCGGCCGGGCAGCGAGAACTGCGAGCCCGAAGGCGCGGTCCACTCCCGGTCGGGCTCGAGCGCGCGGGTGACGGTCTTGCCGCCCTTCTCGAACGTATCGGTCAGGTCGCCGCGGATCAGGCCGAGCCAGTTGGAATAGGCCAGCAGCTTGTCTTCGGCATCGACCGCGGCAACCGAATCCTCAAGGTCGACGATAGTGGTCAGCGCCGATTCGAGCACGACGTCTGCAATCCCCAGGGGGTCGTCCTTGCCGACCGGATGGTTCGGATCGATGACAATTTCGATGTGCAAGCCGTTGTGCTTGAACATGATCGCGCCGTCGCGGGTGCAGTACTGGTGCGGACATTGGCCGCCGGTCAAGGCCAGCTCCCAGCCGGGGATCGTCTCGTTGAGGAACTGCCGCACTCGCGCGATCACCGCCGCGCCGCGCACCGGATCATAGCCGCCCGCATTCGCCGGATCGGCCTCGAGCGCGTCGGTGCCGTAAAAAGCGTCATACAGGCTGCCCCAGCGGGCATTGGCGGCATTGAGCAGGAAGCGCGCGTTAAGCACCGGCACGACCAATTGAGGCCCGGCCATGGTGGCGATTTCCTCGTCGACGTTCTGGGTGCCGATCTGGAACGGCGCCGGCTCGGGCACGAGGTAGCCGATTTCGGCGAGGAATGCCCGGTATTCGGCGGCATCGAGCGGCTTTCCTGCCCGCGCCACGTGCCAGGCGTCGATCTGCGCCTGCATGTCGTCGCGCTTCTTCAGCAGCGCCCGGTTGACCGGGACCATGCGGCCGAGCAGGCCGGCAAAGCCCGCCCAGAAGGCGCCGGCATCCTGCCCGAGCGGAGCCAGCACCTGGCTGTCGACGAACGCCGCCAGCTTCGCGTCGACCCTGAGCCCCGACCTGTCTACCCTGTCCGTCATGATACTCCGCCAATAGCTATGCCGCCTGCCGCAAGCGCGCGGCGGCTCGTGGATGTGCACTTGTCCTGGGGAGGAACGCGAGCGCCTATGGCGAAAGGCCCGGATTTTGGCAACACGGCGCGCACAGGCCAGTCGGCGAAATTTACACTTACTGCGCCGTTAACCAGCCTGTTGCGCGCAAATGCAGGTCTGGCATGAAGGTTGCTGAGTTCCAGCCAAGGTGAAGGAATGGCAATGCTGCGTAAAATCGGTCGACTGTTTGTGATCAAGACCCGGGGCGAGGCCTATCTGATCATCTTCGCGCTGGCGACCGGCGCGGCCCAGCGCGGCCAGGCCTATCTCACCCAGTTTCCCGGCTTCGGCGGCAAGATGCTGTTCTGGGCCTGCATGGGCTCGGTCTTCCTGGCCGGCGCCAAGATTCTCGACTGCCTGCGTTATGAACGCGCCGCACGGGAAGCGGCGCAGGCCTAGAAGGACTGCCTAGTCCGTCCTTACCAGCTTGGCTCCGGTCGGATTGGATTCGGGCCGGCCATGGCTCCTCTCCCACTCTTCCGCCGCGTCGTAGCAAGCCTCGACAACCGACGAATAGGTCTCGCGGAAGTGAATCCGCTGTTCCGGATGGTCGAAGACGAAGGCCCGGTTGTTCGACACGGCATCGAGCACCATCGGGGCAATGTCGTCAGGCGTAAAGAAGGCAAGGCTCGTTACCTTGCTGGATTCGTCGCCGACATGCACTTCGCCCTCGCCCGGTCCGCCGAACTTGGCCGGACGGTAGCGGGCGTTGTTCTCCTTCATGCCGGTGGCGACGCCGCCCGGGCAATAGGAGGTGGTGTAAACGTTGTGCTCCTTCATCTCGAGCGCGAGGTTCATCATCAGCCCGATGATGCCCGCCTTGGCCGCCGAATAGGGCACGTGCACCGGGATCCAGCCCGGCAGCAGGCCCGCCATCGACGCCGTCGCGCAGATGTGCCCGCCGCCCGCCGCGATCATGCCGGGCAGGAAGGCGCGGGTAGTGTTCATCACGCCGAACAGGTTGACCGTCATGATCCAGTCGACGTCGTCGTCCGACATGTCCATCAGCGGATCGAAGCTGGTCGCCCCGGCATTGGCGAAGACCAACTGGATCGGACCGAAGGCCGCCTCGGCCACCCGGGCCATTTCCTTGACCGAACCCTTGTCGCAGACGTCGCACTGCACCGCGATCGCCTTGCCGTTGGTGGCGTTGATCGCATTGGCGACCTTCTGCGCGTTTTCCAGGATGATGTCGGCAATGACAACGCTGGCCCCCTGCCGCGCCAGTTCCTTCGCCAGCCCCATGCCGATGCCGCTGCCGCCGCCGGTCACGACTGCCGCCTTGCCCTTGATATCCGTCACCTATTCGATCCTCTCGCTTGCATCTCTGCCCGCGCCGCATAAATCACAGGCCAAGCGCATTGCCAAGCAGCGCGTTCATCGCCGCTTCAATGCGCCCGCGCCAAAGCCGAGACGATATCGACAATCACTCGCGGGCGCACCATAGCACAGAGTGACGAATCGACGGGAGATACCATGATCTGCACACCAACCGACGTGCCCCAGCTGAGCGATGCCGATATCGCCGCGCTCCGGGCCAAGTACTATGCGGAGCGCGACAAGCGCCTCAACTCCAAGGGTGGCGCGCAGTATATCAATGACGGCCCCGGCGACCTGCACGACCTTTACAACCACGATCCGCACATGCCGGTGCAGCCGCGCGAGGCGATCGTCGAAGATCTCGACGTCGCCGTGCTGGGCGCGGGCTTTTCCGGCGTCATGGCCGGTTATTACCTGGCCAAGGAAGGCATCACCAATTTCCGAAACATCGACCATGCCGGCGACTTCGGCGGCGTGTGGTACTGGAATCGCTATCCCGGCATCCAGTGCGACAACGAGAGCTATTGCTACCTGCCGTTGCTCGAGGAAACCGGTTTCATGCCCTCGCGCCGTTTCGCGCCGGGTCCGGAAATCATGGGCTACATCCGCCTGATCGCCGAGAAGAACGGATTTGCCGACCGCGCGGTTTTCCATACCCTGATCACCTCGCTGACCTGGGACGACGGCATCCAGCGCTGGCATGTGAAGACCGACCGCGGCGACGACTTCCGCGCGCGCTTTGTCATCATGGGCCAGGGCGTGCTCAACATGCCCAAGCTGCCCGGAATCAGCGGCATCGCGAAGTTCAAAGGCAAGATGTTCCACACCTCGCGCTGGGAATACGATTACACCGGCGGGTCCTGCGAAAACCCGGTGCTCGACAAGCTGAAGGACAAGAAGGTCGCCATCGTCGGCACCGGCGCCACCGCGATCCAGGCTGTTCCCTTTCTCGCCGATTACGCCAAGGAACTCTACGTGGTGCAGCGCACGCCCTCTTGCGTCGACAGCCGCCCCAATCCGCCGACCGACCAGGAATGGCTCAAGAGCCTCAAGCCCGGCTGGCAAAAGGCCCGTATCGAAAACTTCCAGCGTTTTTCGAACGAAGTGCCCTTGCCGGGCGAGGAAGACCTCGTCTGCGACTTCTGGACCGAGATCAATCGCAACCTAGCCGCCTGGAATGCTGTCGAGCCAATCCCCGGCATGACCATGGAGCAGTTCATGGCGCGGCGCGAAGTCGCCGATTACCAGGTGATGGAACGGTTCCGCCGCCGGGTCGACATGTTCGTCGAGGACAAGGAAGTGGCCGAAAAGCTCAAGGCCTATTACCGCTTCCTGTGCAAGCGGCCGCTGTCGAGCGACACCTATTACCCCGCCTTCAACCGGCCCAACGTCCACCTGATCGATACGTCGAACACCCTGGGCCTGGAAGAAATCACCGAGAAGGGCTTCAAGCAGGACGGCGCCGAATACGAAGTCGATTGCATCATCTTCGCCTCGGGCTTCGAGGTTTCGAGCGAACTGGAAAAGCGCTGGGGCTTCGAGGCGGTCACGGGGCGCGATGGCAAGTCGCTCTACGATTACTGGCGCGAAGGCCCCCGGACCTTCCAGGGTAGCATGGCCCACGGCTTCCCCAACATGTTCTTCACCGGCTATATCCAGGGCGCGCTCAACGGCTCGGTTACCGAATTTTTCGGCAAGCAGTGCCTGCACGCCGCCTGGATCGCCGCCGAGACCTTGCGCCAGGGCAAGCACGTGGCCGAACCCACTGCCGAGGCGGAAGCGGCCTACTGCAAGCATTTCGCCGAAGTCGAAGTCGACACCAGCGCCTTCCAGGCGGAATGCACGCCGAGCTATTTCTCCAACGAGGGCCAGAAGAACGCCCCATGGCAGCTGTTCCGCGCCTATGGCCTTGGCTGGAACGTCTTCCAGAAGATGCTGTCCGACTGGCGGGCGGACGGCAAGATGGAAGGGCTGGAACTGGCATGACACTGCGAGGCGTAGGGTTGCCGGATTGACGAACAGCCCTACCTTCCTGTCATCCTGAACTTGTTTCAGGACCCATTGTGCCGCACATTCGTCGTACAACGAATTGAAGGTTTGGAGAGTACGCCATGAACGAGATGTCCGCGAGCTTCGAGAACATCACTCCCGAGGACATGGATGCCGAGAAGCTCGTCACATATGGCACCGACGCGTTCCTTTCGAAGGAATATTGCGAGGCCGAAAAGAAGCTGCTGTGGCCCAAGGTATGGCAGTGGGTGGAGCGGATCGAGGACTTCCCCGAAGTCGGCGACTGGATGACCTACAACGTCGCGGACGAATCGATCATCCTGATGCGCGTCGCCCCGGGCGATACGGCCGAAGCTTTCCGCGCCTTCCACAATGTCTGCCCCCATCGCGGCCGCCAGCTGATCTCGGTTCCCGACGGCGTCCATTCGGTGCGCGGCAACGGGCGCAAGAACTTCGTCTGCGGCTTCCACGGCTGGACCTTCGACCTTGAAGGCAACAACACCTACCTGCTCGATCCGCAGAACTGGCAGAACAGGCTGACGCCCGAATTGACCTGCCTGAGCACGGTCAAGGTCGGCATCTGGGCCGGCTATATCTACATCAACATGGACCCGGACTGCATGCCGCTCAAGGAGTGGATGGGCCGTTGCGGCGAAATCCTCGAGCACTTCCAGTTCGACAAGATGCGCTACAAGTGGCGGCAGTGGGCGGTCTATCCGTGCAACTGGAAAGTCGCGATCGAGGCCTTCCTCGAACCCTACCACGTCGCCGGCACCCACACCCAGCTCCTGGCCTACGGCGACTACTATGCCGCCTCGCAGCAGTATGGCTGGCACTCGGTGTCGAAGTACGACACGCGCGAAGACAAGTTCAAGATGAGCCAGGCCTCTGGCACGGTGCGCGCCGGCAAGGGCGACGATCCGCGCGTCTCGACCTACGAGCTGATCCGCGAGAACTACGAGACGGTGATGTACACCGCCTCGACCGAAACGCTGGTGAATGCGGCAAAGCGCCTGGTCGACGAGCTGCCCGAAACCGCGACGCCCGCCGAATGCATCGCCCACTGGTTGGCCTCGGCCAAGGCCGACGATGCCAAGCGCGGGGTGATCTGGCCGGAGATTCCGCCAGAGATCCAGGCCGAATCCGGCCTCGCCTGGGGCATCTTCCCCAACCAGAACATCCTGCATGGCGTGACTTTCGCCAGCCCGGCCTATCGCGTGCGGCCCTATGGCGACGATCCCAACAAGTGCATCTTCGAAGCCTATGCCCTCGAACGCTACCCGGAAGGCGAAGAGCCCAAGACCGAATGGGTCGAGACTCCGCGCACCGAGGAAGGCTGGGGACCCGTGCTGATGCAGGACTTCTCCAACATGGAATTCGTGCAGAAGGGCATGAAGAGCAGCGGTTTCCGCGGCACCCTGCCCAATCCGCACCAGGAGCAGAAGGTGATCAACCTGCACCGCAACCTGGCGCATTTCATGAAGGGCTGGGGTGCGCCCAGGCCGCTGTTCGAGGACTGACTTCGGCGGCGGTGTTATGGTCGCCGCCCGGTTAACCCTTTCCGTTACGGCTTTTTGTCAGGGCAGTTGATTGACCCGGCGTTGACGCTGCGCGTGTTCCTGTTCCTAACCATGGGAACCTGCGCAACCTGCCGTCACTGGAAAGTCGTCTCCGAGGCTTCGGACTGCCGCGAAGGCGTGTGCCAGAACCTGTCGCATTCGTCCTGGCATGGCGGCTGGCAACTGACCGATGCCACCGGCAGTTGCGAACAGTGGTCCGAGATTGTCTACTACAAGGACAGGGACGGCGCGATGCAGGTCGAGCGCCGGATCGCGACGCGCGAGAATGTCGATTTTCCCGCACGGCTGCAGACACCCGGCGGAACCCGCAATGTGCGGTTGGCCGACCTCTCCGAAACCGGCGCGCGGGTCCTGGTCAACGATCCGCCCAAGGTGGGCATGGTGGCGCTGATCCAGATCGGTCCGCGCGAAATGTTCTGCCGGATCGCCTGGTCGCGGGCGGACGGCTGAGGCATTGCCTTCGAAAAGCCGCTGCCGGCCGAACTGGTCGCCGCGATCACCGGCAAGGCACCCCCGCGGGCGATGTCGCAAATGAAGCCTGTCGAGCGGCCCCCGGTCCGGAAAGGCTTCGGCGTGCGCGGGCTCTCCTACCCCTTCCGCGCCATGGCGAAACCATAGAGCAGGTGATCGAGCTGCCCGTCGGGGACCGGCGGGAAGATCACCGGGTTCGAGGTATCGCGGATCTTGTCCAGGTCGGCCGCGATATCCTCGACAGTCCACTCGGGCCGGTAGACCCCGGGCGATTCCGCCACCCAGGCTCGGGCCACTCGGCCGCCCATAGCGACCAGCATCTCGCCCGTCAGCGCACAACTGTCATGGCACAAGTAGGCGACGGCGGGCGCCACCATGTCCGGGTCCATCGGCGGGAACTGGCTGGTATCGACATTGGCCGACATGCGGGTGACGGCGGCCGGCACGATGACGTTGCTGGCAACGCCGAAGGGCGCGCCCTCGATGCCGATCGAGTGCGACAGGCCGATCATGCCGGCCTTGGCGGTGGAATAGGGCGCAGCCTCGCTCTTGCCGTAGAGGCCGTTGATCGAGCTTGTGAAGACCATGCGGCCATATCCTGCCGCGCTCATCGCCGCGAGCGCGGGCTTCGCCACATGGAAGGCGCCGCGCAGGTGGACGTCGAGGATCGCCTCGAAATCGGCATAGTCCATGTCGGCGATGGTCAGCTTGCGGACGTTGCCGGCGCTGTGGATCATGATGTCGATCCCGCCCCAGGTATCGAGCGCCGCCTCGACGATGGCCTTGCCGCCCGCGGGGGTGGCGACGCTGTCGGTTGAGGCCACGGCCTCGCCGCCCGCCGCCTTGATCTCGGCAACGAGGGCAGCGGCGGGGGCCTCGTCGGTGGGATCGCCGGCCATCGAGACGCCGGGATCGTTCACCACCACCTTGCAGCCGCGCTTCGCAAGCAGCAGGGCATGGGCCCGGCCAAGGCCACGGCCGCCGCCGGTGATCACGGCAACGCGGCCGTCGTAACGCAGTTCGCTCATAATCCTGTCCTCTCCCGAATGATGTCAGGCCACTGCGCCCTTGCCGCGCAGCTCGGCAATCGCTTCTGCGTCCAGACCCAGCACCTCGCGCAGCACTGCATCGGTATGCTGGCCCAGCACAGGCGGCGCGGCGGGGGCGGGCATGGGCTCGTCGAACTTGAAGGGGCGGTTGACCAGGGGGATCGTGCCCAGCGCCAGGTGCTCCACCTGCACCACCATCTCGCGGTGCCGCGCCTGCTCGGTATCGAGCGCCTCCAGCACCTTCAGGATCGGCGCATGCGGCACCTGGTGGCGGGTGAACACGTCGACCAGTTCCTGCACCGTGTGCCGGCTGGTGAACGCGGTCACTTCCGCGTTGATCTCCTCGCGCGCGTCGCGGCGCTTTTCGAGGCTGTCGTAGCGCGGGTCCTCGGCCAGGTCCGGCCGCTCGATCGCCTCGCAGATCTTGCCCCAGAAGCTGGGCGTCAGGCAGGCGATGACGATGGCGCCGTCCGAGGCGGCAAAGGTGCCGTAGGGGACGAGATACTGGTGCTGTGATCCAGTCGGTTCCGGGTCCTTGCCGGTGAAAAAAGCGAGCTGGGCGAAATAGCCGAGCATGCCCTGCACGCCATCGACCAGGCTGACGTCGATGAAGCGGCCCTTGCCCGTGCGTTCCCGTTCATAAAGGGCACCCAGGATCGCAATCGGTCCGTTGATGCCGCCGGCAAGGTCGCCCATCGGCAGGCCCAGCTTGGTTGGAAGGCGGCCCGGCTCGCCGTTCAGCGAAAAGGCGCCGGACATGGCCTGAAGGACGATGTCGAAGCTCGGCCGGTCCTTCATCGGACCGGTCTGGCCGTAGCCCGAGATGGCGCAATAGATCAGGCGCGGGTTGACCTCGCGCAGCACGTCCCAGCCGAGGCCGAGCTTGTCCATCACGCCGGGGCGGTAGTTCTCGACCACTATGTCGCATTTGGCGGCCAGGTCCTTGGCCAGGGCCAAACCTTCAGCAGACTTGAGGTCTATGACGACGCTTTTCTTGCCGCGGTTGATGGCGAGGAAATAGTGGCTCTCGCCGTCGCGCACCGGCGGGAAGCCGCGGGTCTCGTCGCCGATACCGGGCGGCTCCACCTTGATCACCTCGGCGCCGAGATCGGCCAGCGCCAGGCTGGCGGCGGGGCCGGCAAGGACACGCGTGAAATCGAGCACGCGCACGCCGGCGAGGGGGCCGGGGTAGGTGGGCGAATCTGTCATTTCCATTGCCGCCTAAGTTCCTCCCTGTCCTTGCGCAAGCACGGATGGCGAACTCCGCCTTGTGGACATGACGAAGGGGGCATGCGGCTGGGCATGCCCCCTTCACCTTGCTCTAGTTCCGGTCCTTCCCCAGGGCAGCTACGCGGCCACAGGGATGAACGACAGATCAGGCCTTCGACGGCAACTGCGCCACCGACGTACCGAACGCCGAAAGCTCGCCGCGGTGCGTCGTCGCCTTCTGGTCGACCTTGACGTACTTCTTGCCGTTCTCTTCGTACTTCTCGACGACGGTGCCGTCGATGAAGATCACGTCGCCGTCCGGGTTGTGGCGGCGGATCTGGCAGTTCGACTTGTGCAGGAAGCCGTCGTCGCCGATCCAGTTGGTCATGTGGTGGGTCAGCCAGGAGCAACGCTCTGGGCCGTAGTCGTAAGCGCCCGGCGCACCGACCTCGAGAGCGAAGGCTTCGTCCCAGTGAACGCGCTCGGGGCAATCGGGAACGTTGAAGCGGTTCTTGATGCCCAGGCCCGGGTGCGCCTGCTGCATCTTCCACGCCAGCTTGTTGGCGCGGATGTAAAGGCCGCCCCACCCTTGAGCATAGCAGATGAAGCCGGTGACCGTCATCGGCCCCTTGACCATGCGCGGCAGGGTGTCGCCGACATTGACGTCCTCCCAGTAACGCGGAGTGGCGCCGCGAATTTCCTCATTGGCGTAGAGGTCGCTGTATTCCTGCAGCTGCTCTTCGGTGAAGGGCTCCACGCGGCCGCGGGCCTCGGTATACTTGGTGCCGCGCTCGCGGGCCTCGTCGCGGTCGGTGCGGAACACCCATGAATCCGCTTCGGCAACCATGTCGCCGTGCTGGTTGTAGAAATTCACGTGGTAGATCTGCTGGAACGAGCGGCCGGCGAACTTGGTCTGGTGCTCGATCAGGTCCTTGAGGTGCGCCTCGGTGGTGATCACGTCGTTGCGCAGCACCGGCTTGTGCCAGGTCCAGTCGGCGCCGGCCCACATGGCGTGGACGCCCGAGAGGCCGCCGCAGTAGCCGGAAATCAGCCGGCTGGTGGTGAACAAGAACGAAGGCAGCGCGACGATCGAGCCGTACTTGGTCTTCGAGGCATATTCCGGGTCGCACCACAGGCGGTTGTCGTCGCCGATGCCGTGGGCATAGTGGCGGATCGCGTCGCGGGTGGCTTCATAGTTCCACGGCTCGACGGTGTTCTCGATCTTGACGCCGATGCGGCTGCGGAGGTCGTTGAGGCCTTCCTCGGTGATCTTGGGGAACTTGGCTGTCATTTCTCTTCTCCTGAAATCAGTTGGTGGCGGCGGCCGCTTTCGCAGCCTCCTGGTCGCGCAGCATCTTGCGGTGGACCTTGCCGGCGGGGTTCTTGGGTAGTTCGCTTACATATTCGACAATGCGCGGGAATTCATGCTGCGCAAGCCTCTCGCGGGTGAAATCCTGAAGCTCGCGGGTCAGCTCGTCGCTGCCGGGGCAATTGGCGACGACGAAGGCCTTGACCACCTGCCCGCGCTTCTCGTCGGGAACGCCGATCACGCCGCATTCCAGCACGTTCTCGTGCCGCAGCATGGTGTTCTCGATCTCGACCGCGGACATGGTCCAGCCGGCCGAGATGATGACGTCGTCGGCGCGGCCCTTGTGGTAGAAATAGCCGTCCTCGTCGATCGTCGCGCGGTCCTTGGTGGTCATCCAGCCGCCACCGCGCCACAGCATCAGCTCGCCGATTTCGCCCGGATCGCAAGGCGTGCCATCGGGACGCTGCACTTCGAGCTTCTGCCCGGGAACCGGCTTGCCGAGCGAGCCCGGCTTGACCTTGAAGTCTACCGCGCCGGGGAAGTTCACCAGCACCACGCCGATCTCGGTCGTGCCGTACATCGAGCAGACGGGAACCTTGAAGGTCTCGTCCACCCATTCCAGCGTTGCCGGATCGCAGGGCTCGCCGGTGTAGCTGAGCTTCTTGAAGTGGTAAGTGTAGTCGCCTCCCTTCCCGCTGTTCTTCATCATGCGGTAGTGAGTGGCGGCGGCCGACATGTTGGTGATCTTGAAGTCGCTCAGCGCCTTGAGCAGCCGGACGGGATCGAACTTGCCGGCGAAGGTGCCGGTGGTGACGCCCATGCCCAGCGGGGCGAGCGTGCCGTGCCACAGGCCATGGCCCCAGGCCGGGCTGGAGGGGCAGAAGAACTCGTCGCCGGGGCGTATGCCGGTGCCGTAGAGCGCGGCGAACATCAGCGTCACCAGGGTGCGGTGCGAATGCTTGACCGCTTCCGGCAGCTCGCGGGTGGTGCCGCTGGTATACTGGAAGACGGCCATGTCGTTGGCCTTGGTCTTCGGCGTATAAGTGGTGGGGAAGCCGGACAGCGAGGCGAGGAAGGCCTCGTCCGCGACGATCACGCGGGGCCCTTCGACCGAGCGGGCCAGCTCCGCCTTCTCGGCATTGGTGATGAGGATCGAGGGCTCGCAGTCCCCCACCCGCAGCTTCAGCGCATCGGGGCCGAACAGGGTGAACAGCGGCACGGAAATCGCGCCGGTCTGCATCGCGCCGAACAGGCAGACGTAGAAGGGCAGCGACGGCTCGAGCATGAAGGCGATGCGCTCGCCGGGCTTCACACCTTCCGCGTCCAGCCAATGCGCGAAACGCGCCGCACCCGCGGCGATGGTGTCGAAGCTCAGGATCTCATCATGGCCATCGGCATGGGCGATGCGCACCGCCGGGCGGCCGGAGCCGTCGGCATGGCGGGTGATGCACTCGTGCGCGATGTTGAGATGCTCGCGATCGCCGTCGAACAGCTCCCACAGCGCAGCGGAAGAGGCATGCGCCTGGGCATCGGCATAGCTGGTGTAGTCGGTGAGTCGGGTCATGACGAGGCCACTGCACGAATCGCTTGCTATTGTAAATAGTGAATGATATTCTATATATTGAATGACAGACAGCAAAGCCCCCGCCATCGCCCGCGCCGCCGCCATTCTGCGGCTATTAGGCAAGAGCGAGACGCCGCTCGGCGTCAACGCCATCGCGCGCGAGCTGGGCCTCGTGCCCTCCACCTGCCTCTATGTCCTGCGCGCGCTGGCGCAGGAGGAACTGGTCGCCTTCGATCCCGATACCAAGCGGTATGCGCTGGACGCAGGCGTGCTGACGCTGGCGCGCGGCTGGTTGAAGCGCGACCGCTTTGCCGACCTCGTCCAGCCCATGCTCGACAGGCTGGCGCGCGAGCATGGCGTCACCACGCTGGGGGTCAGGATTTCCGGGATCGAGCACATCGTCGTCGTCGCGGCCGCGCAGGGCGGCGCGAACATCCAGATCGCCGCGCAAGTGGGCAGCCGCTTCCCGGCGCTGCTCTCCGCCACCGGACGCTGCATCGCTGCTTTCGGGATGTATCCGCAAGCCCAGCTCGAAGCCAAGTTCCGCACCCTGCGCTGGGACAATCCGCCGAGCTTCGAGGAATGGCAGGCCCAGGTCGAAGCGACCCGCATCCAGCGATATGGCGTCGATGAAAGCAATTACATCGCCGGCGTCACCGTGGTGGCCGCTCCCGTCTGGCAGGCGCCCGGCAGGCCCAGCCATGACTTGGTCGGCATCGGCCTCGCCAATTCGCTCAGCGGCGAGGCTATCGAAGCTCTCGGCAAGGCGCTGGTCGCCTCAGCCCGCACCATGTCGGAGCAGATGGGCGGCAGCTAGTCCCACAGCTCCACATTGCGCTCGTCCGAGATCTTGTCGATCGCATCGGCTATCTCGGGCCGCTCCATGGCCTTGCCGATAATCTTGCCAATCGAAATCCGCATCGGCTCGCCCCAGGTTTCGGGCTTCCATAGCTGGGCACGCAGGATGGCGCGGGGGCAGTGGAAGAAGGCGCGCTCGATCTCGACCTTGATGACGAGGATCGCCGGGCGGCCATGGCCGGACAGGCGCTGGCACAGGTCGGCATCGTCATGCAGGCTGGCCCTGCCCGACACCCGCACCGCGTCACCCGTCGCGGGGCAGAGGAAGATCAGCCCGATCCGGCCGTTGGCGAGGATGTTGCGCAGGCCCATCTTGAGCTGGTTTCCCGGCCGTTCCGGGATCAGCAGCGTGCGCTCGTCCAGGATCTCGACGAAGCCGGGATCATCCCCCTTGGGGCTGACATCGAGCCCCGCCTCGCCATCGGTTGCAAGCAGCAGGAACGGACTGCGGCGGATGAAGAGCATCCCCTGCTCGTCGAGCCTGTCCAGCAGCTTGGCCGATGCGACGGGACTTGGTTCCGGAATCAGCGCGGTCAGCCGTTCCAACGTTTCGATGCGTGCCATGGCGCTCTCCTCCAGACGCCTAAAAAACGAGGATGCCTCGTTTACAGACGCCTGGCAAGAGCCTCGGATCAGCTCGCCGGGCGCAGGGCCACCACGCTGCCCTCGGCATCGGC